>JAIRXI010000237.1 GCA_031268395.1 Tannerella sp.
TATTCTCAGGGAAAATTAACCATTCTTCGGCATGATCCTTCTCCAGCCATTGATTGAAATCACTTAAATGTTCTTTGTAATGACGTTCCAACTGAACACCATCCGCATGGCAGTATTTCTCAGGAGACCGGGCTGGAATCGGGCAAGTATCCAAATGCCTCTTTTCAATAAACACATACTTTTGCTGGTGAGCCAAACCATGTGTTCAGAGAACGAAACGCTTATGACCGCCACTCAGCAAACCTGCGTTTCGGACAGACCACCTCATTTGCCTGAAGAGTACAGGATGTGCCGGTGAAGTCCCGCCGCATACGCCAGAGAAACAGGCTATACCATACGCTGAACGTGTGACGGATTTTTCAGACAACTCCTTAGCGGTCCGGTGTTATTTCGAAATGCTGATTTCATGGAGCGGCAAACGGTCGCAGGCGTTCGGCGGACGGATGCGCAGGAAGTGGGTGACGGTGGGCGCTACTTCCGTAGCTTTGACTTCGCGGTAAATATGTTGCGGCCTGATGCCGCAGCCCATAAATATCAGGGGAGTCTGCACGGCGTTGTTCCGTATGAGCTTTACCTTTTCGCCGGGCAGTTCGCTGTTGACGGCCCATCCCGGCTTCAGGCTGATGATCAGGTCTCCGCGCCTTGCATGGTGGGTGCCGTAATGGAAACCTGACATTTCTTCGTTCCAGATGCCCATGCGCAACGTCATGTCCGTTGTCACGCGCGCTACGCCGCTGAACTCGGCAACGAAATCGGCCGCCTTGTTCTGAAATTCGACCGGATCCAGTCCGGCCTCTTCGATCGCCTTGTGACTGAGATAAATCTGGTTGTCATAAAATCCGCTTACCCAGGTTTTCTGCCCGTAGATCGCCATCAGGTACATGTTCAGCAACGCGATGCAGCGTTTGGGATGAAACTCCCCGCCGGGCATCCCCTCGGCAGGCTCTTCTTCGCTCTTGAAATAGCCGGTACCGGTGAAGACAACCAGCGTGTTCTTCAGCCCGACCTTTCTGTCAATCAGGTTCAGCAACTCTTCAATGTCCCGGTCCAGCTGGTAATACGTGTCCTGAATTTCGCGCGTATATTCCTTCGCCCTGTTTCCAAAATAATTTCCGGCATAAAAGGTGATGGCCATGTAGTCCGGGTCGGGACGCATTCCGAAACCGGCGTATTCGAAAAACTGGGCGGCCAGCCGTCCGACTTCCCTGTTCCCGAAGGGCGATGTCTTGACTTTGGGGTAGCAGTCAACGGTTTTGGACTTGAAGGCATAGTTGAACGGCACGCTTTCCTCTACATAGGGCAATGCCGTATAGCGGTCCGGCGGGAGGGACGGGCGCCACGTCATGGCGTCTGTCCGCACCGGCAGCGACTCGGGACTGTTGTTGTACCGTTCCACATACCAGGGGACGTTTTTGTAATAGGTAGTAGTAGCCCATTGGCCGTTCAGGTTGTCGATCCAGAAAACGCCGTTGGCTGCATGGCCGGACGAAAGGATGGCGCTTTCCGCATCGGGCGCAATGGCGTAGACTTCGCTCCGTCTTCTGGAAGCGATTTTCAGTTCGTCGGCAATGGTGGCGGCCAGCAGGTTCCGGGGCGAATAGTTGTCGTGTGTAAAATTGCCCAGATAGTCGGCGTCGAACAGCGACGGGACTTCTTTCAGGCGGTCGAAATCGTAATACCTGTCGCCCGTGATTCCGTGGTTACAGGGATTGGTTCCGGTGAACAGCGTGGCAAATGCACTGGACTGGTCGGCATCGGGAAATTCAAATTGAAGGTTGTGATAGACGGCGCCTTCGTTCATCAGGCGTTTGAAGCCGTGTTCGCCGAAAGTAGGGGAAAAATATTCGACATAATCTCCGCGCAGCTGGTCTACGGTGATGCAGACGACTAGTCTGGGGACGCTCTGCTGTGCCTGCAGCCCGCAGATTCCCAGCGCGGCCACAAGGGGAAATATCCATTTTTTCATCCGATGTTCCTTATTTTTCCGACAATACCGTATCCCGAACGGATCAGCAAACTTGCCGCCAGCGGGATAAAGGCCATGTTCAAGTGCTGCGGAAGGAAAATCCAGGCACAGCACGTTGACAAAAGCGCCGCAAAGTTAATGAAATGGTAGCAGTACGCGGCTTTCTTAAGTTTTTTTACGGCAGACAGGATGGCCCCCACCAGGTGGAACGGATGCAGCCAGCCGACGGAAAGGTTTGGCCAGATGCCCGGATGTTCCGAAGCGAAACAGAGGAAAAAGAGGAGGCATCCCGCCGCGCCGGCACAGAAAAAAAGAAGGCTGTCCAGCCCGCTGTAGCGGCGTTTTTTCCGCCATCCGTACAGGGTGGCAAACAGGGTAAGGAGAAAAACCGTCCAGCCGCACACCGACGGGGTGAAAAACGGATGTTCCGCTTCGTCGTCCGGGATTTCTTCGACGAGGATTTGCTCTGCCAATACCAGCGGAACACGTCTGCCATCCGGCCGCAGCACCCGGGCACGGGCAAAGGCCTGCCTTACGTTTTCGGGCAGGAAAAAAGATTCGCGAAACGTCGCTGTCCGGTCGGTCGGGAGGCCCAGTACCAGGTCGCAGCCGAAAGTCTGCCACGGATGGTTGCGCGTGCAGCGGTTGATCATCTCCCGGAAAGAAACGGAAGGCGTTTCGACAAACTGTATTTTGCCTTCCAGGCAACGTTCGAGCACCGCAACGGGGCGGGTCGAACAGTTGTCGTAAAAATAATTGTAGCGGTAGACCCGGTTCTGCGGCTCGGCATTGAGGAGCAGCGCCTGCCAGCAGGCTTCCTTCTCGCGCCGGGTCAGGTTAAGCGTCTGTTCGCAGACTTCGCTTCCGCGCATGGCATAGTCCGCCAGAAAATCGTCGTACCTGCAGTACGCCAGCATGTAGTCCGTTTCGCCCCTGGCAAAGCGATAAATAAAGTTCGGTTTGGTGAAGTCGAAGATGCCGTAGTTAAAGACCATGTCGATGTCGTCCCGGCGGGCAGAATCCGTCACGAGCTGTCCGCGCACCCGCAGGGCGGTATGTCCGTATAACGTATAGGCGGCGCTGCCGTCGGGCGAGCAGGTCAACAGGCTGATTTGCGTCTGTTCGCTCAAGGCGGGCTGCGCGCTTAACGGCACGGACAGCCGGAGAAACAGAGACGCCAGCACGCCTATTTTCAGCAGACGGGCGGTCATTCTTTCAGTCCTGTCGCTTCCAGCCACATGTCGGCCATCAACTGCCGGCCGGGCAGGTCGGGATGAACACCGTCGGCCGACCAGTAGCGCGTCGGCGCCAGCTTCACGGCCGCATCGAATCCTGCCTGGAACGGCACGAATACGGTACCGAACTCGCCGGCCAGTTTTTTGAGTGACCTGCGAAATTCGTCGAACGCCGGGAACCATTTCGATTCGTCGATGGCCGATCCGCCCCGCAGGACAAACGGTTCACACAAAACCAGCTGTATGTCCGGCAACTTGTCTTTTGTGTAGTTCAGCAATGCGCGCAGGTCATTTTCATACACTTCCGCCGTTCCCTTGTATCCGCCGGTCAGCGAATGCCAGAAGTCGTTCACCCCGATCAGCATACTCAGCACGTCCGGCATAAAGGCCAGCGCTTCCATCTCCCACCGGTCGCGCAACTGGAACACCTTGTTGCCGCTGATGCCGCGGTTGTATATCTTCAACTGCCTGCCGGCATGTGTCTTCAGCAGCTGCGTAGCCGCAAACAGCGCATAGCCGCTGCCCAGTTGCTCGAACGTATTGCACACATTACTTTCCCTGTTCCGCCCGCAGTCCGTGATGGAATCTCCCTGAAAAAGAATCACCCCTTCGTTCTTCAACGCAATCTTCGGCGCGTTCGCACCGTTCTGCCTGTTCACCACGGCCCCGGCCAGTCCCGGAAGCGTCATTATGCCCATTCCCGCCAAAGCGCCTTTCTTCAAAAAATCACGTCTTGTATTCATTACCTTCAATCTGTTTTTATTATTTGCGGGACAAATATACGGATATATCTCAACACGAAGACAACTAGCGGCAAACAGAAGGCGGAAAGCGGAAAGCCGGATGGCTTCACTGCATTCGCCGGTGACGGCATCCGGCCACCGTACAGCCCGGACGGCTCTGCTTCGTACTCCGCAACTCCCCGCAATGGCAGCGGGAGTTTCGGCGACGGCTTGCCGCCTTTCGCCTTCCGTTGCGACGGCATATTTTATCGGCCGAAAGATGCCGGAATATCATAAAAAGCCGTATATTTGCGGCTGTTTTTAAAATACATACGAAAATGAAAATAGAATCGGTTATTGGACGTGAAATCCTTGACTCAAGAGGTAATCCCACCGTTGAAGTGGATATTGTACTGGAATCGGGCATTCGTGGCCGGGCATCCGTTCCTTCGGGAGCATCGACCGGCGAACACGAAGCGCTGGAACTGCGCGACGGCGACAAGAAACGTTACGGCGGAAAGGGCGTTTTGAAAGCCGTCGAAAACATTAACGGAAAAATAGCGCCGGCAGTCCTTGGACACGTTGCGCTGGACCAGCGGGGCATCGACAGCCTTATGCTCGAACTGGACGGGACGAAAACAAAATCCGGCCTTGGCGCCAACGCCATCCTCGGCGTTTCGCTGGCCGTGGCCAAAGCCGCGGCAAACTATCTGGACATTCCGCTCTACAGATACATTGGCGGCGTGAACACCTACGTAATGCCCGTACCGATGATGAACATCATCAACGGCGGTTCGCACAGCGACGCGCCGATTGCTTTCCAGGAATTTATGATCCGTCCCGTCGGCGCGGCCTCCTTCAGGGAAGGTCTGCGGACAGGCACGGAAGTGTTCCATGCCCTGAAGTCGGTCCTGAAAGGGCGCGGCCTGAGTACGGCCGTCGGCGACGAAGGCGGTTTTGCCCCGAAACTGGACGGCACCGAAGACGCGCTGAACTCGATCCTTGCCGCCATCAGGGCCGCCGGCTACGAACCGGGCAAAGACGTGACAATCGGTCTCGACTGCGCCTCTTCCGAATTTTATAAAGACGGCGTCTACGACTATGCCAAATTTGAAGGCGACAAAGGCCGGAAGCGCACCTCGGACCAGCAGGTAGACTATCTGGAAAAACTGATCGGCGAATACCCGATAGACTCTATCGAAGACGGCATGAGCGAAAACGACTGGGATGGCTGGAAAAAACTGACCGACCGCATCGGCAGCCGCTGCCAGCTGGTGGGCGACGACCTGTTTGTAACCAACGTGGATTTCCTCTCGAAAGGCATCGCCGAAGGCTGTGCCAACTCCATCCTCATCAAGGTCAACCAGATCGGATCGCTGACGGAAACACTGAACGCCATCGAAATGGCTCACCGGAATGGCTATACGACCGTCACTTCCCACCGCTCCGGCGAAACGGAAGACGCAACCATTGCCGACATCGCCGTGGCGACCAACAGCGGACAAATCAAAACAGGCTCGCTCAGCCGCTCGGACAGGATGGCTAAATACAATCAGCTGCTCCGGATCGAAGAAGAACTGGGTTGCCGGGCCGTTTACGGATATAAAAAAACGCTCTGACTTGCAAATCGCGGATATGGTTTGTTGAAACAGTACTGTGTTTCACTGTTTCTGATTGAATTTATTTAAAGAGCAATAAGAAGGGCCTTTTCGTGAGAAAAGGCCCTTTCTGGCTAATGAGGATACATGACGGTTACCGGTTATTTATCCCAACATGTCCATTAGACCCATCCTCCGCCGTGTCGGGGAGGCCCTGCCAGTAAAACGGCCCGCAACGCACGATGGTCCGGGACGGCCGGTACGGATTGACGGGCAGATATTCCGTCGGACACGACAGGAGAAGCGTCTATTTTTTTAAAACGCTCATTTTAAGGACAAAAAAAGATTTTACGGGGCAAATTTCCCTATGGGAATCGGCAATTCCCTATAGGGAATCGGTAATTCCTTATAGGGAATTGGTAATTTCCCTATAGGGAATCGGTAATTCCCTATAGGGAATCGGTAATTCCCCATAGGGAATTGGTAATTCCCCATAGGGAATCGGCAATTCCCTATAGGGAATTGGGAATTTCCATAGGGAAATTTGGCCTCTTTCGGGGGAAAATCGGGGATTTTCCGGCTGTATGCGGACATGATTAGACGCTTCTCGTGTCGTGTCCGGAAG
>JAIRXI010000286.1 GCA_031268395.1 Tannerella sp.
AACGAACTAAGAAAAGACACTACTCAAGAAAAACAAAAAAAGGAAAATATCAAAAATATGTATGATAATTACTCTATATTAGTGACATTACGCCAGCGGAGGGCAGGGCGACTTCGCCGGTGACGGATATTTTAATTTGCTTAAAACCATTATATCTTGTTTATTTCACGTTACTTAATTGATTGGAGCGCTCCGTTCACCTTGATTTTTTGACCTTTCTTCGTGTTGAAAGACGCCTTGTTCCTGTCCGTGCGTAAATTGAGTTTTCCTCCTGAGGCAGATACTATTTCAGCCTCTTTCAGTTCTCCGTTTTCCCAGGACAGGTCAATGATAAATCCTCCGCGGGCGCGCAGGCCTTTCAGCGAACCCGACTGCATTGCGGACGGTAGCGAGGGAAGCAGGTACGACTCGTAGGAGCCGTCTTTATTTTGCAGCTGACTTTGCACGAACATCTCGGCAATGGCGGCCGTGGCGCCGAAGTTGCCGTCGATCTGGAAGGGAGGATGCGCGTCAAACAGATTGGGATAGGTTTTGTTGCTCAGCAGGACGGAGAGGAGTTTGTAGGCATGGTCGCCGTCGTGCAGGCGGTTCCACATGTTGATTTTCCAGGCCAGTCCCCAGCCCGTACCGTCGTCGCCGCGGGCGATGAGCGTCTTGCGGGCGGCGTCGGCCAGCGCGGGCGTGCCGACGACGGTGATCTGGTTGCCCGGATGCAGTCCGAAGAGATGCGACGTATGACGGTGGTGCGGCTCGACTTCCCTGTAGTCTTCCGCCCATTCCAGAATGCGTCCGGTCGTTTGACTGATTTGTATGGCGGGCAAACGGCTCAATGTATTTTCACATTCTCTGCGGAAATCCGGGTCCGTTTTCAGGACTTTACAGGCTTCGATGCAATTGGTCAGCAGGTTGTGGATGATTTCCAGATCCATTGTCGCTCCGTAGGTAAATACGGAATGTTCTCCATCGGGAAGGACAAAGGAGTTTTCGGGCGAGTACGACGGATTGGTAACCAGTTTCCCTGCATAAGCGGCGCCGGCGGGAGCTTCCACCAGGAAGTCCATGATAAATTCGGCCGCGCCTTTCATCAGCGGAAAGGCTCTGTTGCGAAGAAAGTCCCTGTCGCCGGTGAAAGCGTAATGTTCCCAGGGATGTTGCGCCAGCCAGGCGGCTCCGACAGGCCAGATGCCCTGCGGCCCGTCGGCGGGAGCGGTGAATCCCCAGGCATCCGTCAAATGGTGTACCACCCAGCCTCTTGCGCCATACATTACCCCGGCCGTTTCGCTTCCGTACTTATTGAGTACATCCATCAAGTCAAACATCGGGAGGTGCAGATCCGAAAGGTTTGTTATTTCCGAAGGCCAATAGTTCATCTGGAAGTTAATATTCGTGTGGAAATCGGCATTCCAGGGGGCGTTCATTTGCCAGGCCCAAAGGCCTTGCAGGTTGGCGGGCATGCCTCCGGGACGCGAAGAGCAAATCAGCAGATAGCGTCCGAACTGGAAATAGGTCTCAACCAGGCCGGGATCGGGACTGCCGGTCTTCTTCGACAAGTCCAGGCGTTCGTTTGTGGGAAGACTGCGTATCGCATCGCTCACGCCGTCCAGCTTCAACTCCATCCTGTTATAGTACGATTGATAATCGGCAATGTGAGAGGCTTTGAGTTCGATGTATGGTTTTACAACTGCTTTTTCAATAATGGTTTTACATTTTTCTACCGGGTCGGAAGAAAAAGCCGTAATACCTTTTGCCAGCTGTTCCATCCCCGGATAGTTGGTTGCTCCCGTTACATAAAGCGTCAATGCGTCCGCTTCTTTTACGGACATTATGCCGTTTTCAATTGCGACGGAGCCGCTCTCCGCCACCGCTCTCACCTGAGCGGCGAAGCTGATTCCACGGGCATTGCCGTCTTTGTCCCTGATGGGGAGAGTTCCTTCCATAATCAATGAATTGGGGTCGGAAGGGCCGGCGATACAGCTTACATTCTCTTCCCGTCTTAATGTCAGGTTGAGGTTGATTTTATTCTTTTTGCCGGCAGTAAACCTTATTGCGATTACATTATCGACGGCCGAGGCAAAATATTCCCTGTTGTATTGAACGTTGTCTGCAATATAGCTCACGGTGGAAACAGCGGTTGACAGGTCCAGTGTTCTAACGTAATTACCGGTCGACAGTACCGGCGTGTCAAACCACAGTTCTCCCAGCGACTGGTATGATTTCACTCCTTTGGGAATCCCCATCATCGTTTGTTCGGCCAGCTTGACCGCTTCGTTATTTTTGTTTTCAAACAGCAATCGTTGTACTTCGGGCAATGCTTTCAGTGCGTCCGGATTATTCGGATCCAAAACATAACCATTCCACAGGGTGTTTTCATTCAATTGAATGCGTTCGTCGGCAACGCCGCCGAATACCATCGCTCCCAATCTTCCGTTACCGAGAGGCAGGGCTTCTTCCCATACTTTGGCCGGTTGCCTGTACCACAATACATTCCTGCCTGCGGGTTGGTAGGCATTTCCCGAAAAAGAAGCTCTATCCGTCCAGTTAGCGTCAATGCGGCCTTTCCGGATGCTTGCCGGAAGTATGTTGCCGGTTTGCCTCACTTCCTGTATCGTGCCGTCAGGATTGAAGTAGAGCTTGTCCACGCAGATCGACCGCAGATTGCCCCGGCCGGATATGGAGCTGTTGTGGTAAAAAGCATACCATTGTCCTTTGTATTCTACAACAGAGCCGTGACTGGTATCGCATCCGGTGGGATTCAAATAAATACCTTTGTATTCCCAGGGCCCCAGGGGGCTTTTGCCGGTAGCATAATTCAAACGGTTGGCTCCCTTATTGTTTTCCCTGTGATTATCGGCATAAGTGAGGTAATAAGTATCGCCCCGTTTGAAAACCCAGGTCGCTTCGTGAAAGTCTTTCAATCCTTCCATAAAGACCAGCGGTTCCGCCAATTCGCTCATGTTGTCTTTCAATTTAGCGCCGGCGCATCTACCGCCGCCGCCATAGTAAAAGTAGGCTTGTCCGTCGTC
>JAIRXI010000307.1 GCA_031268395.1 Tannerella sp.
CTGGGAGGTTTCCCCATGACCCTGGGAAGTTTCCCCATGACCCTGGGAGGTTTCCCCATGACCCTGGGAAGTTCTCCCATGACCCTGGGAAGTTTTCCCGTGACCCTGGGAAGTTTTCCCGTGACCCTGGGAAGTTTTCCCGTGACCCTGGGAAGTTTTCCCAGGACCCTGGGAAATTTTCCCAGGACCTCAGGAAATTTTCCCGGAGCTCCAGGAAATTTTCCCGGAGCTCCAGGAAATTTTCCCGGAAGGTCGGGGAGGATGGCTTTCCACAAGTTTGTACCTCTGTTCCAGCGCCGTAAGGAAGCGCTTCTTTGTCGAAGCCTGACCGGTTGCCGGGATACTCCGCGCTGGCGCCTGCTGAAAAAAGGAACGTGTTCATTCCGGCCGGCAAACGGTCGCCGGCTGCCTGCAACGGCAACGAATCCGTGCCGGAAGAACACGCCGGAAACTCAATATCCGGGATTCTGAGGCGTAATCCCCAAATCTATACCGCTTAACTGAGGGATCGGAAAACGGTAATGCTTCGCCCGGACATTGTCGTATTTGGCATGAAGATGCTTGTAGGCCTTGGCATAAAAGGGCGCATTAACGGTTTCCGGGTCGGTGATGCCGCGATTCGCCGCCGTCAACAGTACGCTTTCTTCGTCTTTATACCCTTCCTTGAAATACTCGTAATCGCTTACCGATTTGACGGTTGAAATCAGCGTTCTCCACCGGACAAGGTTTGTCCACCGTTTCTGTTCAAACCGCAGTTCCAGATCCCATTCGTTGAACAGGTCTTCTTTGGTCAGCGACGAAAGAGCCTGAACACCGGCCCGGCTGCGAATCAGGTTTACAAGCGGCAGCGCTTCGCCGGCTTTCCCCTGCCATAAGAGCGCTTCTGCTTTGATGAGCAGCAGCTCGGCATAACGGACTTCGATGCGATCGATGTTGTTGGGCTGCGCGGCGGCGCTTCCTCCGACCCTGTAAATGCTTGGCGGCGTGGCGGTGGTTGAGGTAGTGGCATATCCTGCGCGATGAATCCATTTGCCGTAGATGGGCGAAGTGACGGGGAAGGCAAAAGCGTATTCCCTGTTCCCGTCTTCCGAATCGTAGAGGGTCGTCGCATAGGTAATAATTTTACGTCTGTCGGCGTCGTCATACTGGCTGAGCAGCGTTTCGTCGGCCGGTCCGATATGGAAGTCGGCATACGGATTTGTGAAACGGTTCGTAAACGTACAGTGTGTCTGATGATTCGACTGTCCGTTGTTGTTGCCGTCGGTCGGGTCGCCTTCGTGATGAATGGTGTAGACATGTTCTCTGCTGTCCTGACCGGGAATGCCCCAGAGTGAATTGAAGTCGGCCAGCAGTTCGTAGTTGCCGCTGTTGATCACCTTGTCGGCATATTCCACCGCTTTCGTTAATTTTTCATTATCCCACTGGGGCGCAGCCGGGTCGTCCGTCGACCCGGCAATGGCGCTTAAGTCGGACTGCGTCAGCGGCTTTCCCGCCCATGAGAGATAAACCCGCGCGAGGATGGCGTTTGCAGCTCCTTTTGTAGGCGTGGACTTGTTGCTGTCGTATTCGGGCAACGCCGCTTCCGCTTCCGTCAGGTCTTTGACGATTTGCGTGTAAATGTCGTCAACCGGGGTGCGGGTTGTCGCGGACGCCTCTTTCTGAGAGAGCTGGAGAGGGACTTCGCCATAGAGCTGCACTAAATAATGATAGCTCAGGGCGCGTGTAAACTTGACGCGGGCTGCGACCAGTTCCTTTGTTTCCAGGGCCAGCCGGTCGGTCACGCGGGAAGAGTCGAGCTTTTCGATCGTGATGTTGGCATTTCCTATACTTTCAAACAGCCGGCTGAACACCTTGTCCGGATAATCATGAGGGACATCAAATCCCGTTTTGGGCGCGTGTTCAAAGCGGCTGATGACCGGAGCGCCACGGTCTTCGGGACCTTCAAAACTGATGGTGTTGTCGGTGGCCAGCTCAATCATGAACGAAAAGGAGGAACTGAGCCTTGTCAACGGCGGAAACACTGAATTTCCAAGTGCGAATGCTTCCGCATTGGTTTTCAACACTTCTGTGGTAATGATCTCGACCGGATCGATTCCAGGATCAGGCTCCGGACCGGGTACATCATCCTTGTCTCCGCACGAAGTAAACAATACGGAGAAACTTACACTGGCGACGAGTAACGTCGCGTAACCAAAACTAAAAATACTTTTTTTCATTTGCCTTTAATCTAAAAATGTTTATATATAAAATCAAAACTTTATGTTTATGCCTGTCGAAAAGGAGGTGGCTGAAGGATAGGCGCCGAAGTCGATGCCCCGTGATATTTCAGGGTCATATCCTTTGTATTTCGTAAATGTGCAAAGATTTTGGGCCGAGACGAACAGTCTGCCGCTACAGTTCAATATGTTGAGTTCGTAACCCAGCGTGACATTCTGCAGTCTCAGAAACGAAGCGTCTTCGACGTAACGGCTGTCCAGCTGGCTGTAATATCTGTAATTGCTTAATGTCGCCATGGTGTTTGAGGGGTTGTTTTCCGTCCAGCTGTCCAGCAATGCCGCCGAACCGTTGTAGCTGTCGTTTGGCGTTTCGAGATAGCGTCGCAAACTGTTGAAAACCTCATTGCCCTGCGTGCCCTGCAAAGAAATAAAGAGATCGAAAGGATGCCAGTTCAGCGTCGACTGCAGGCCGAAAATATAATCGGGCTGAATGCTTCCGATCACCGTAAGGTCGTTGCTGTCTATCCTGCCGTCGGGTATCCCGTCCGGACCGCTCAAATCGGCAAACTTGGCGTCGCCGGGCCGCGGAGCGCCGTGGACGGTCGTTGGAAGGGTGGAGGTGTCTTCGTTTTTCTGTACGATGCCGTCGAACTTCAGTCCATAGAAGGAACCCAGGCTTTCGCCGACTTTCAGGATTTCTTCACCATTGTTGCCTAATGTGATCTTTTGCCGGTCGCTGTCGATTTTGTCTACCCTGTTTTTATTTTTTGCCATATTGAAAGCCAGCGACCAGTGCACTTTTTTAGTGTCGACAGGAACGAAATTCAGGGCGACCTCCCAGCCGCGATTGCTTGTGTTGCCTGCATTAAAGAGCTGTTCCTTCACGCCCAGGGAAGGGTTGACCGGCAGCGACATAAGCAAATCGTATGTTTTTTTGAGATAAAGGTCTGCGGTCAGCGTGATCCGGTCATTCAGCCACCCGACGTCTACCCCTGTATTGAACTGCGTTGTGGTTTCCCATTTCAAACCGGCATTGCCCAGGTTGGACTGGGTCAGCAGTCCCTGCCCGTTATAAAATCCGGCGGTAAAGGTCTGGGCATATTGATAAGCCTCAATTTCCTGATTGCCGACAGATCCGCCGGAGACTCTGAATTTCAGCCGGGAAGAACGGCTTTTCTTCACGCCCTGATAAAATGGCTCTTCGCTGATGTTCCAGGAAAATCCGGCAGAGGGGAAATATCCCCATTCGTGTCCCTGGGGGAAATGGGAGGATTTATCGCCGCGGAAGGTTACGGTTACATTGTACCGTCCCAGCAGGGAGTAATTTATACGTCCCAGCAACGAAGAGAGGTCTTCTTTGGAGGGGAAAGAAACCGGATGCGACGGTTTGGCGCCAAGCGCCAAATAGTCAATGCCGTGCGTTTCGTCGGTAAAGGCGGTGGTCATATTGATAAGATAGCCGGTATGGGTATGCTGTGAGGTGTATCCGGCGATTACATCAACCAAATTCCGGTCGTTCAGATGCCTGACATACGACAGCGTGTATTCTGCAAGCCTTATTTCCTGCTGCCTTTTGCCGATACCGCCAATGCCATCCACATTCAATCCGAGGGCGGAACGGGAAGGCGAGAAATAATTTTGCGTGCCCTGCCCCGAATAGATTCCTGCATTGATTCTGGCGGTCAGCCCGTCCGCAATTTCGTAACGGGCAAAAAAGTTTCCCAGCAGCGTCGTATTGCTGTTTTCGGCGATGCTGTTTCTTAAATCCGCAACCGGATTGGCCGTTGTCCCGTTTAATGTAAGATAGCCATATTCGTAGGGATTATGATAGTTGTAATCGCCGTTTTCCGCATAAATCGGGACCACCGGCGGCACAAACAGCGCATACACAAGGGAATTGGTGATCCCCGACCCGAAAGGGGAAGAACTCCAGGTCACTTCTTCAAATGTGGTTATGCTGTTTTGAAGCGACTTTCCGGCGGTAGCGACCAGGCCGAAAGTCAGTTTGTCGCCCAGTTTGCTTTCCATATTCAGCCTGCCGATGTAACGCCGAAAGCCGGAATGGATTACAATGCCGGTCTGGTCGGTATAATTGCCGGACAACAGGTAGCGGTATGCTTCATTCCCTCCACTGACCGACAGATTGTGCGTCTGCCTGATTCCTGTTTGGAGTACGGCATTTTGCCAGTTGTAGCCGTCGCCCAAAGCGGCAATTTCTTCCTCGGTATATCTGCCTTTGTTGAAAAAGAAATCTTTTTGAATGCGCGCCCATTGAGAGGCATTCAGTAAGTCAATTTTTTTGGACGGGATATCCCAGCCTGTTGAATAATGATAACTTACACGTCCCTTATCCCGTTTTCCCTTTTGGGTGGTGATCAGGATAACGCCATTTGCCCCTCTGGAACCGTAAATGGCTGTTGCCGAAACATCTTTCAGGATCTCAACAGATTCTATATCGGCCGTATTGAGTATGCTCAACGGGTTTAATTCATTTTCGATTGCGTTCATTCCGGCTTTTGAGGAAGCGTCGCTGCCAAAAAACAGGAACCCGTCGATCACGTACAGCGGATTATTGCTTGCCTTTACCGAATTGCTGCCCCGAATATTGATTCGCGCCGGCGCTCCGGGCTGTCCCGAACTTTGTGTGACATTCACGCCCGAAACCGCACCGCTCAAAAGTAAGTCGACAGAATTGAATGTGTTGTATTCAAGGCTCGCTTTTGAAACTGTTGCAATCGCGCCCGTCAACTCTTTTCGCCGCTGTGTCCCATAGCCCACCACGACGACCTCATTCAATTGATTTGTGTTTTCGGAAAGAAAAACAGTTAAGGAAACGGACGCATCGCCGACGGTGATTTCTTCGGTCATGTAGCCCAAATAACTGACAGAAAGCGTTACAGGCAACTGTTTTACCTGTATGTCAAATTCTCCGTCCACATTGGTTATATTTCCAACCTGTTGAAGCGTTGAAAAAATACTCGCACCTGGAAGAACTTCTTCTGTTTTTTTATCAAGGACTTTACCCTTAATTATCAGACCTGAACTTTCCGGTTGCGCCAATACCCGGAAGCAGAAAAACACACCAAAAATCAATAGACTTGATGTAAATCTGATATAATTTACTACTTTTGCCATGACTTTATATTCATAATTTTAAAGTTAGCGTTCTCCGAAGTCAATTTCCAGTCGTCTGAGGAGAACGCTTTTTTTATTTTGGCGTCAAAGGTATGGTTGTATGGATAAACCGGCAATACCATGTTTGCGGTATTTTTTCAGCCTTGTATGCAGTCGATGAAATGCCCGGCGACTCCGCCGGCCATATCAGTAATGTAAAATAAACCCAAAATGCTCCTTAGCTGTTTTCTCTGTCGTGTTCGGAAGGTGGAGACTGCTTCCGCCCCTGCCAAGACAGTTTGTAAGGAATGAACTCATCCATGCCGTTTTCGGTAATACATTTAATCCTGCAAACAGATCAAGCCCTCTGTCCATGCATCAAAGGTCGTCAATAGCGTTTTTTGTTTTTCCGCCCGTGCCGCAACTGCTGTAAATCAATTTTATCCGGCACGGACTGCAAGTCCCCGCCAACCGGATATTTGCTTAATAATCAATGCTGTTTTTTGGGCCGGAGATTTTATCAAACCAGAAAAAATTTGTCATCTTGATAAACTCCTTTTTGCCTGTTATTTTTTGTTCGATGTTCCGTTTCGTCTGTCTTTTGATTTTGCCGGTCGAGGTCAATTCCGCACCGGCTTTTTTCATGTTTTCCAGTATTTCCATCTGTTTTTTATAGACAAATGGATTGTTGAATAGAAACATTGCGCCCGAACGGAAAACTGTTTCTATTAACGGGACATGAAAATTATGCGCAATCGCTTTGAAATGCTTTTGCAATGCATTAAACTGTATTTTCTCCTGAAAACCGCAAATCGAGAGGATGACCATGGTCTGATTTTTTTTGACAATTCGTCGGGGATGCCTCATTTTTTTCGTATCGCTGCAAATATACGGGTAAACCCTGCGAACCGAACGGTCAAAATAATTCTTCAGCGTTGAAGGCATCCCGTCCGCATACAAAGGAAGGGCATAAACAATCATATCCGCTTTGTTGACTTTTTCGAAGAGTTCGTAAAAATCATCTTTGCCGTCGAACGCGCACCCGTTTTCCCTTATCCAGCAATTCCAGCAACCGGTGCAAGTTTTTATCCTTAATTTTGAAAGGTATATTTCCGCTACTTTTGCGCCTGCGTCTTTCATACCTTCGGTAAAGTGCGAGACAAACGGTTCGGTATATCCGTTGCCGGAACGGGGAGAGGCGTTTATAATGATCACCGATTGAGGACGTTTCCATTTTTTCGCGGCATTTTTTTCAAAAGCGGTACGGGTGTCATCCTTATCGCTGATGCGCACTCCGAAATCCGGCTTGGGAAGCGTTTTGAAAAACGAAACCTGTCCCTCGAATTTTAATTTTCGCGTAATCATCCCCCAAACTGGGTTTAATTTTCCCGACGACAAATCAAGCCAGCGAAAAAAATCACATCGTAACGTTACGGTTGGATTGTCTGCCGCTCCGGTATAAAATTCCAGCTGATTTTCATCCGCCTTTATGTAGCATGACCATTTCTGATTTTTATGGGAAAAGTAAAACTGAATAAATCCGTTTCCTTTTTCCTTGTGTGCCGGGTATTGTGCATCAAGCATTTCTATCATTGACTGCATAATCTCGTAAGGCGTTTTCAGTGCTTTCGGCGCCATCTGCTCCCTTAGTTTAAGGTTATATTTATGGTCAAATCATTATTAAAGTCAAAAGCGCTCTTTGTATAATCCGGTTTATTGTCTTTATTGCTGAACCCGTATTTTTCTTTCGGAATACCAATGATATTTCTATCCAGCCGTCCATTTTTATTCATATCCTGATATGCCGAAACCGCATATTTCCCTTTGGGCAAGTCGGTAAAAGTGACGACCATTATCGTATCCGTGATTTGAGTTTTGACTCCTTTATAATAAACGTCGGGGAACTCTTTTCCACTGTTGAATATGCCAACCATCAGATTCCCTGAAACCGGTTTGATGTTATGTACGCTGACTGTCAATTTTTGAGCGCACAATGAATTCATGCCCATGAAACCAAGCAGTAATAACAATATAATTTGGATGTAATTTTTATTTAATGCAAGTACCATATCTCATAACTTTGTTCCACAATTGTTGCCATTTACCTTTACTCTTTGTCTTTATAAATTATGAATCATTTTATCGGTGCAAAGATAGGCGTTTTTACATTATCTCAAAATTAAATCTCCGGAAGATTATCAATCGGAAGATTTATCCCCCAATGGATTTTATGAATCCGGTTGTATTCAAGACTTTCTCCTTCGGGATAAACGAGTAAGGTTGTATGTCAAGCGGCGGCGGGTTGAGAAATCGACAGGCAAGAGCGTGTCGAAAGACTGGGAACAGGTCGCCCCGGGCACCCGCCACTCGAAAGAGTTTGCGGCTTTTTTAAAGGGATGCCTGGATAAATACCCGATTACGGCCCGCTCTTGAGCGCTTCTATCATGTCAAAGGCGATGAATTTGAGCGTCAATACAAGGAACTTTTGAGTGATTATCGAAGTTGGGATCCGTTGGATCATGCCAAAAAACAGGTTCTTTTTCTGGAGAATATCGGCCCTTTACTGAGCATAGACGAAACCCCGGTTTCCAATGGAGAACTTTATACGGTATTGATAAACAAGGAAAAACATGGAGGCAAGGGAAGTATTATTGCCCTTGTATCGGGAACAAAATCGGAAGAACACAGGGTTTTTACTGGTAATCCGGTTTTACCAGTGATCCGGGGATTTTGGATGCTTACCGCGAAACATTCCGGTTCTCTCACCCCGAAACGGGAAAAGGCGCCTGTCCCTGCGGACAGACGCCTTCTTCTCAAAAACGGCAGCTACCTACTCTCCCACCTGCTGGCAGTACCATCGGCGTGACGGGGCTTAACTTC
>JAIRXI010000314.1 GCA_031268395.1 Tannerella sp.
GGTGAAACCGGCTGTGGATATGGACGAACTCGTGCGTTACGGGAAGGAGAAGAACGTGGGGCTGATACTCTGGATTACCTTCCGCGGTATTCAGGACGATTTCGACGACGACAGTTTCAACCTTTTCGAACATTTCTCCGGCATGGGCATCAAAGGTTTCAAGATAGACTTCATGGACAGGAACGACCAGGGCATCGTCAACTTCTACGAACGCGCCGCCGCGGAGGCCGCCCGGTACCACATGCTGGTCGAACTGCACGGCTCATACAAGCCGACGGGGCTGGAATACCGCTATCCGAACGTGCTGTCGTACGAGGGCGTGCGCGGCATGGAGGGGCATGGCAACTGTATTCCCGACAACAGCGTTTACCTGCCTTTCATGCGCAATGTGACGGGGCCAATGTCGTTCACGCCCGGTTCGATGCTGAACGTGCAGCCGGAAAACTACCGGCAGGGACTGGCGCCCAATCTGGTGATGATTGGCACGCGCGTCCATCATATAGCTTATTACATCCTGTTCGAGAGCGGCCTGCAGATGATAGCCGACAGTCCGCGCCAGTTTGACCAGAATCCCGACTGCCGCGATTTCATCTTCTCGACGCCGGTCACGTGGGACGAGACGCGCGCCCTGACGGCCGAAGCCGGTCAGTATGCCATCGTGGCCAAACGTCACGGCGACAAATGGTGGACAGGCGGCATCACGAACAATGCGGAGAAAGTCCGCGAGTTCGACGTCCGGCTCGACTTTCTGCCGCAGGGACGGACGTTCCGTCTGACCTCGTTCGAGGACGGGCCGAACGCTGACCGCCAGGCGATGGATTACAATATCCGCCGGCAGGAAGTGAAGCGGGGCGATGTCCTGCATGTCACGATGGCGCGCAACGGCGGCTGGGCGGCAACGATCGAATGAGATGACCGGTACGTCCTGATTTATCCGGCGCAGCCTCCCGTCGCTGCGCCGGATTTTTTTGCAGAGAGAGATGATAGCCTCGCGTATAATATTTATAGTACGCACACGCGCAAAATATAGGGAAAAAATGTTTTCCGAATAACAAAACAACTTATTATTTCACGCTAATTTCCGGGGAAATCGCCGCGGAAAAATCGAGCATGCATTGCCGCGGAGCGGGAACCGTCCGGACAGGGACAGGTCTGCTTGCCGGAGGGCTTTGGCGCGCCCCGTCATTGTAAGGACGTCCGGCGTGCCCGTCATTGTTATCCCGGTCGACGGCTCGGACCCGACGCGCGTCCCCGCTACACAGCTCTCGCCCAACACGGCGTCCCGGCTTCAGTTCGTGCTGCCGGCGGAAGTCACGCCCGGACAGTATCATGTGAAAGTCGCCACGCAGGCAACCGGCAACTCAAAGGTGTTTACGAAAGACATACGCGAATATGAATACGCAAACCCTGTCACGGTCGCTTGACGTTTACGCCGCGCAACCGAAGTCTTTTGTTCCATGTATTGGAACCGGGCGGTTCCAATACATGGAACTGTACACTTCCAACACATGGAACTGTACAGTTCCAAGACTCGGAACTGTACAGTTCCACCTGATGGAAATGAAGAATGGAAAAAGGCGAATGACCCGTTCATTCGTTTCCCGGACTTTTTTCTCCGGAAACACGCTTCACTTTCAATTTTCAATTTTCAACTTAAATGCGCGCCTATGGGAAAGGAATGAATCAAACCCCGGAAACGTCCGGAGAATGTCGGTATGACTTTCCGGCCGGATACGCTTTAATCGAAATCAATACCATCTAATAATAAACTCGAACTCATAAAAAAGGCGATTCCAATTACGGACGCTTCAGCAAAGGCTTATGTTACATGGTGCTGTTGAAGTTTTACATGCAAACCAAACAGTGGACCAAAGCGGAAGCTGCCGGACGGGAACTGATGAAACCCGAATACGGATATGCCCTGGTACCTCGCTACAGCGACATCTTTACGCTGGAAAACGAGAAGAATGCGGAAACGATTTTTGCGCCCAACAATTTGAAAGGGTATCAGGAGCACGAGTGGCACCCGCATGTATTGCCGAATGACTATCCTGCCGACCCGCCCCATGTGGTGAAATGGAACGGCTACAAACTCTCGTGGTGGTTTGTGCACACGTATGAAGAAGGCGACCAGCGGCTGGAAACCATTGTTTCGGAATACACCGGTACCGGCGGTCTGGTGCATAATGAAGAACTGGATCTGGCCAGTGGTGAACAGATCCGATATGGCGCCGTACCGGTCAAGTATGAAATCGACCGGACGACTACCGGTCAATACAGCCAGATTGACTATATTATCTACCGGTATGCCGACGTCCTCACCCTGCTGTCCGAAGCCATTGTCCGCAAGGATAATGCCGTCACGCAGGAAGCGATCGACCTGCTGAACAGGGTGCGTACCCGTGCCGGTCTTCCGGCGTACACAACGGCTTCGTTCGACAGCACGCGCGACTTTCTGGACAAACTGCTGATGGAACGCGCTCATGAATTTTACTGGGAAGGCTGTCGCCGGCAGGATCTGATTCGCGACGGCTCCTGGGTCGAGGCGATGCAGTACAAAAGCCGGGTTATGGGACAGACAACGCTGGTGAATGAAAATTATGTGCGTTTTCCGCTGCCGCAGTCGGTGATAGATGAAGGAAAAGGTGTAATTTTGCAGAATCCGGGGTATTGATAATATAAATGGCATTGCTGATTATGTATAGATCTCCGTTAAGCACTGTATTGATGACCCATTGGTTCCATCGCAAAAAATGATGGACATCCATATTGAGTTAGCAATGCCAAATTTTACGATATGGAAAGTGACAAAATGAAACAACAAGAACAAATTTGATGGAACGAAGAAAATTTCTGAAACAGGCAAGCATGACGACAGCCGCGCTTGCCGTCGGCGGTCGCTCCGCCGCGACAAACCCTGCGACGACACAACCGATAGCTCCGCTGAAACCGGTCTATCGGGAGAAAGAAACCGGCCATGCCGCGCCGCAGGACCATGGCAAGGCGCTCGTAAACCCCGGCATGGGATGGACGATGCACTTTTATTCCAATGTCCCACAGAACTATGGTTCCAAGCTGGAGCCATCCGATACGCTGGACTACTTCCCGGGACTGAGTACGGTCTATCTCCGTCTGCCCTGGTCTTTCATTGAACCCGAGGAAGGCCGGTTTAACTGGGAAATGCTGGATACGCCGGCACAGCGCTGGATTGAGAAAGGGAAAAAGACGGCTTTCCGCATCACGTCGACCGAGAGCTGGACGCGTTTCGGCACGCCTGAATGGGTGTTCCGTGCCGGTGCGAAGTACGAGGAAGGGGATGATTATTGGGAACCCGATTACGGCGACCCGATTTTCCTCGAAAAGATGGAAAACTTCGTCAGCGCCATGGCCAAACGTTATGATGACGAGTCCGGTACGGCTTTTGTTGACCTCGGACATTTCGGTCTGTGGGGCGAAGGACATACGCGGATGGTCGCCAAATACGGGAACTCGTGGGCGCTGGAGGCCAAGAAAAAGCATATCGACATTTATTGCCGTCATTTCAAAAAGACACTGCTTTGCCTTTCGGACGATTACACCGGAAGTAACCAGCCCAATGAACATTTTGCCATCACGGACTACGCATTTTTGCGCGGCGTGAGCCTTCGTGACGACAGTATTCTGGTTGACCCGCCACCGAATAGCTGGTATCACAGCAAGATGGCACAGTTTTTCTGGCCTTCGCTGCCCGTCATCCTCGAACATGAGCATTACGGTTCTTCCGTAAAGAGAGGTGCATGGGACAGGGAACTGCTCCTGCAGTCGGTGGAGGATTATCATGCTTCCTACATGTCCATTCACTGGTGGCCGGAGATATTGCTGGAGGAAAACCGGGAAGTCATCGACCGCATCAACCGCAGGATGGGCTACCGTTTGCAAATGAAGGACATGCAATGGCCCGACAGCGTGCCGACCGGTGAACCTTTTACCATCCGGAGCCAGTGGTGCAACGCCGGCGTTGCGCCCTGTTACGGCGGCGGTTATCCGTGCTTCACGCTTAAGGACGACAAGGGCGGTATCGTAGCCGTACTGACGGATACTTCTTTCGATGTAAAGACATTGCCGGTTGCTCCTCCCGGCGAGGCGAGTGCGTCGTCACTCACTTCGTCGTTTTCCGTCGCACCTGCGTTCGGGAGATTTTCCAGGGCCTGCCAGCCGGGAACGTACGATCTGTTTTTCTCAGTGGGAAAACTAAACGGGACGCCTCTCTACGAACTGCCTTATGCCGAAAGTGACGGCCATAAACGCTATCATGCGGGCAGGATTACATTGACCGAACGAAACGTCTAACCCCTCGCCGGCAGGAAATGAACCCAACATGTCCATTACACATTTTCCCGGCTCCGCGTCCATTCCCCAGCGCCGCAAGGCGCTTCTCCGTGCCCTCCTTTTTTATTTTCAACACGGAGGACACGGAGACACGGAGGGAATACGTGATCACCTTCTCCGTGTCTCCGTGTTGAAATAAAAGAAAAAAGGATTGTGCAAATCGACAATCCTTTCAATAATTACCGTACAAGGTCAAATCTATCCCTGACAGGTTGCTCCCCGGCTGAGCCTGTTTCCGCTTTGATTTGACAATGCAAAATCACAAAGCGATTTTAACCGCAAAATTTTCAGCGTAAAATTTGACCTGTATTCCGTTACGCATGTATGTTCCCGTCTTCTCCCCGGTTCCAGCCGGTCAGGACAGCCCTTACCTTGCCGAGCTGAGCTTCCACCATGTTGTATTCGTTTTTCCCGGAATGGTGTTCCACGCTGTAATATCCGGTGTAGCCTGCATTGCGCAAGACGGCCAGTCGCTCGTGAAGCGCCGGATCTTCGCAGACATTCCACGGGATATGCGTATGAGCCACGTATGGAGCGGCGGCTTTTTCGGCGGCGAGGACTTCTTCGCGCGAACCGTACCAGCCCCCGAAGTGCATGCAGATGGCGAATCCGGGATGCGCGACGGCTTTGATCAGTTTCTCCATGTGCACCCAGCAGCGTTCAGGCCCCCAGTGCACTTCGGCTCCGACTTTAAAACCGTTGTCGCCGGCAAATTGCGCCAGTTCCCGATAACGGGTCACGATGAAGTCAAATTCGCGCTCCGTCCAGCCGTCAATGTCTTTACGTCCGTTCAACATGCGCGGCCCTGCGTCGAAACGGACAAATCCCACGCCCCAGCGACGGGCTATCTGCATGTAACGATCCTGCATAGCCCTGTTTGCAGCCGGGTCTTCGCCTTCCACCTGCATGATGGTTGTGCCGTCTACCGCAATGTTCGGAACGACCAGCTGGCGATCTTCGAGAGCGGTATGCACTCTGTCGATAAAACCGTCGTCCGTCGAAGTAATCATTCCGTTCCACAGGTCGGCGGCATCCAGGCCGTAGCGATATTTGCAGGTTTCCAGAAAGTGAAAAATATCCATCATTCCCGCGCCGACCAGTCCGTGAAACGAATAGGAGAGCATGGAAATACGCAGCGGTTTAAACGCTTCCCGATTTACGGGCGGCGCCACTGTCATGGCGGCGGCGGTTCCGGCGGGTGCCACGGCGATTGCCGCGGCGCCTGTGGCCAGACTGCGAAAAAAATTACGTCTTGTTGTCATAATCAGTTCTGTTTTTTATTTTATGGTTTTATATTTCCCAGCCCTTGCGCACCTTGCGCGAGAGCAGTCTGTTTGCCGTTTCGTCGTTGGTGACGGTTCGCGTTCGGGGATCGTATGTCAGTTTTTTGCCATTGCTCATCAGCGAGACGGAACCCAGATTGAAGGTTTCATTCACTTCCCCGGCATATTCGAAAGAAGCGGGGCTTTTTCCTTTCCCCCGGCATCCGTCTACCCATGTCTGCAACCAGCGGACGGTGCCGTCGGGCAGGGTTTCATTGGGATTTTCGGCCACGGGTTCGCCCTTTATGCCGGCAAACCGCGAGGCGTCTTCTCCATACAGCCGGGGATCGTTGCCGTGGAATCCGCCAACGATGGCGCCCCGGTCGCCCGTGAACATCATGCCTTCGAGGGGCAGGTCGTCGTTTTCGTAGCCTTCCGGCGCCGGCGGTTTCATGCCGCCGTCGTGCCACTGGAGGATGATGTTGCCCGAACCGTCCTTATAGGGAATCTCAAAGCGGTATGCGGCGGCCAGCGGATAGGAATAGTCGTTCACGAGAGTAGACGGCACGCCGTTTTTCAGTCCGACGACCCGCGAGAAGCGTGTGCTTGCCGAGGTAGCCGAATCCAGTTTCAGGGCGCGAAAGACCGGCCACAAGCTGTAATAGCCCATGTCGGCAATGGCTCCAGCGCCAAATTCGTACCAGCCGCGAAAACAGCAGTGCGTGTATTCGAAGTGGTAGTCGCGCATTTCGGCCGGTCCCAGCCAAAGATCCCAGTTCAACCCTTCGGGCACCGGTTCTTTTCCTTCGGGAATCACCGGGTATTGCGGCCATACCGGGCGGTTGCTCCAGTTATGGATTTCCCGGAGGCGGCCGATGGCGCCTGCCTCGATCCATTTTTTGATCCGGTCGATGTCTTTCCCGTCGCCCATGGCATTGTATGCCAGCATGTATGTCGAAAGCGGGGAGGCTTTGGCCGTGTCGACCACTTTCATGGCTTCGGTCATTTTGTTGCCCAGCGGTTTGTGCATGATGACGTGCTTGCCCCTTTTCAGGCAGTCGACGGCCTGGAAGGCATGATGATGGTCGGGCGACATAATCTTGACGGCGTCTACGTCCTTCAGGGTTTCCAGCAGTTCGCGGAAGTCTTCGGCCGCGGCCACCGTGCCCCGGTATCCGGGACGGTGTTTGCGGTAGTATGTTTCCACCACTTCCTTCATAATATTGCGCCCTCCGGGAATACCCCTGACGCCTTCTTTCCATGCCGGTTCGTCCATCAGTTTGCGCAGGCGGTTACGCAGTCCGTATTCGCTCCAGTCAATGTAGTTGTAGCTTTCCCGATTCGGGTCGGCCACACCCACGATGTCGATGGCAGGTGACTTCAACAGCGCTTCCAGTTCCAATAGTCCCTCGGAACCGCAACCGATGTGCAGCAGACGGATCCGGTCGCTTGGCGCAACCTGCCCGTGTTTCCCGGCGGCAAATACATGGGACGGAATCACCGTGAAAGCCCCAATCGCCGCCGCGCCGGTCGAGAGAAACCCGCGCCGGCTCATTTTTGTTGTTCTGATCTGTTCTTCTTTCATATTATTTGTATTTTCTTAATGCTTTAACTGTTTACGGCACGGTTTATTGCATTGAGTTCATTAAAATGGAGAGTGGAGAGTTTAATCCGGGAACATTCCTGACTGTTTAAAGAGCCGTTTTTGATGTGTCGAGCATCGAAAGCGGCTCTTTTCGTATCGAAGCCGGTTCTCGGAGAGGCACAATTGACTTTCGGAAAGACGCAATCAGTTTTCTGAGAATAACAATCAGTTTTTTGAAAGACAAAATTGTCTTTTTGAAAGACAAAGTTGGTCTTTTGAAAGGAACGATTGGCTCTCCGAAAGACGAAATTGTCTCTCTGAAAGACGCAATTGGCTTTTTGAAAGAAACAGTTGGCTTTCGGAAAAGCAAAACCGGCATCGCTCAGTAGAGACGTAGCACGTACGTCTTTACCAACATGCTGTCCTTCCGGATGTCTAATGGTCCTTTTGGATTAAATGCTCCACTCTCAACTGAACCGGAGGGGACACGGGTTACGGATCCGTTTGTGTCCCCTTCCGGTTTTGTCCGCGTCTATGGAAGTTTTACCTCCAGCACGTTACTGTAGTTGTAATGACTGCCCGCATTGTCGGCAAAGGCGCCGACCCGCACGTAGTATGTGGTGTTGGGCGTGAGGCCGGTCAGGGTGGTCGAATACGTCTTCGAGACGATTTCGTCGTCGCTGACCGCGTTTACATCCTCGTCATACTTCTTCACAAACGTGTTTTTATCCACATAAGGCGTTTTGCCGCACACGAAAGTAATGGTCCGGATTTTGGGTGCGCCGGCCGAACGGGATACCCGTGTCGAGAGCGTGACCTCGCCGCCGGCGCCCGCTGTGGCGCTGACCGACATCCGCAGATACGGAGTGACCCGAATATCCAGATTTTTTGCGCCGGAAATATCCGTTTCGAGCGGTTCGAAAGCGGCAAAAGCGCCTTCGGCCGTGATCCGGTATTTGCCTGCGAAAACAGACCTGTTCTCGAAAGAACCGTCCTGCTTTACCCAGAAATCGTAGGGCTGGAGGCTCCATTCACCTTTATAAAACTCATAAATCCTGATCCGCGCCCCGTTGGGGGTCTGAGTCGGCATGGCTTCGTCCGTTTCCGCGTCCAGCAGCCGGCCGGTCAACGTGGCATTCGGGGCGTCGTAGTTGTCCAGGCTGCATCCGAAGAAACAGCATCCGCACAGGATAACCAGTATCCATACGGTCTTAAAACTTTTATCTTTCATCTGACGTATAAATTAAAATCCCGGATTCTGTACCAAAACATCGTTTTGGGCCACGCCCGGAATGGGTTGATAATAATTTCTCTCCAAAAATGTTTTTGCGGAATTGAGCGTATTCGGCGCTTTTTCGAAAACGTATTTCCCGGTCCGGTAGTCGAGCCAGGGAAGCAGGGCCGAGAAGACCGTGTTGTCCATCACCTGTGTGGCGGTCCGCCAGCGGATCAGATCCCATATTCGAAGATTCTCAAAAGCAAGTTCGATCTGCCGTTCATGACGGATGTCTTCCATCGCGACGGACGTTTTCGGCTGTATGCCCGCGCGGTTTCTGATTTCATTCAGCCTTTGCAGCGCATCGTCCGGACGGCCCAGTTCCATTGCCGCCTCCGCATGGTTCAGCAGCGTTTCGCCGTAGCGGAATACCATGAAGTTGGTGGTGGAACGGTTGGCGGCGAGCCGCAGGTTCACCGGGTCCAGGTATTTTTTGAGCAGGAAACCGGTACGGGTGGCGTCGCCCTGCAGGGGCATGCCGTCTTTGCCTCCCAGAGTATAGGAGGGATCTTCCGCGAACCGGTCCGAATAGGCGGCAGCCGGCACTTTCACGCCGTCGCTGCCGATGATGCCCCGGCGTATGACGACATTATTCCCCTGCCAGGGACAGTTCGGGTACAGTACCGTGGCGAAAAACCGCGGGTCCTTGCCCTCGAAAATATCTTCCGGACGGTCATAAGAAACCGGATTTCCGTCCGGGCCGTCCGTCACCAGGATACCCGGCCTGCCGTCGGTGTATTCAAAGGCTTCCACCAGTTCCAGCGTAGGGCCGATGTTGTTCCCGTAACTGACCTTGAATGATTCGGGCGACACATAATAGTCGAAACTGTGTCCCTTGTCCGCAGAATAGGCCTTGATGAAGATGGCTTCTTCGTGCAGGGTCCGGTCTGTAAACAGGTTCTGGAAGTTGGCGGCCCGATCGTCCGGATTTTTGTCATACAGGCTGTAGCGTCCGGAATTGATAATCGCTTCCGAAGCGGCCAGCGAGAGGGTGAAGTACTGGTTGGCCCTTTCGGAAGGGATTCCCACCA
>JAIRXI010000013.1 GCA_031268395.1 Tannerella sp.
CCGCCTACGTAATTAAAGAAATTTCCTTTACCGTAATCGTAAAGTAACTGACCGAGAGGTCCGATTTGCGTCTTGTAACTGTCGTCCGGCAATCCTATGCACGACACATGCCATTGCGGAGCATACCGGTAGTCGACCTGTTGAAACTGTGCTGCTACCGGCATGGCACAAATCATTGAAAGCATAAAAAAAACTGTTCTGTTCATAATGATTATCTATTTCTATTTACTTTTTTACAGTCCGTTTCGTTTCAGGATTTCAAGGACCTCCGATTCGCTCAGTTCGGTGATGTCGCGAATCAGTTCAAGGGAGACTCCTTTACGCCTGGAGTTCAGCACAAAGAGTTCCTGCGATTTCCTGAGTCCTTCTTTCATGCCTTCTTTCTTTCCTTCCTTCTTTCCTCCCTTCATACCTTTCTTGAGTCCTTTTTGAATCCCTTTTTGGAGTCCTTCCTTCAAGCCTTCCCTGCGGTGGAAATTCACGCCGCTCGTATAATCAGATAGCGCCATTTCACGCAACAGGTAAGCGTGCAGTGCGTCCCTGTCATTCGATACATACTGTATCTTTTCCTGTGCCTTTTGTATACCCGTATCCATCCATTGAAAGCATAAAAAAACGGTCCTGTTCATGATGATTATCTGATTTTATTTACTTTTTTTACAGTCCGCTCTGTTTAAGGATTTCAAGAATCTCCGATTCGCTCAGTTCAGTGATGTCTCGAATCAGTTCAAGGGAGAATCCTTTACGCCTGGAGTTCAGCACAAAGAGTTCCTGCGATTTTCTGAGTCCTTCTTTCATGCCTTCCTTCATGCCTTCTTTCATACCTTCTTTCTTTCCTTCCTTCATGCCTTTCCTGAGTCCTTTTTGGATCCCTTTTTGGAGTCCTTCCTTCAAGCCTTCCCTGCGGTGGAAATTCACGCCGCTCGTATAATCAGATAGCGCCATCTCACGTAATAGGTAAGCGTGCAGTGCGTCCCTGTCATTCGATACATACTGTATCTTTTCTTGTGCCTTTTGTATACCCGTATCCATTGCTGTTACCTCCTTTATTGTTTCTTTTGCTGTATCTTTGTCCATGAACGACAGCCAGCGGTGAAGGGCATTGCTGTATATGTCCTTCTCCGGGCAGCGTCTGAATTTTACCATGTCGATGAAATGTATCTCCAGTGCATCCGTGAGCATAAGCCGGTGATGGTCTTCCCAGAGGTGAAAGCACGTGTGAAAGGCTTCTATCTCCAGAAATTCAAAATTGACAATGTTAATCGCTATCACGCGAGGGAGTTTCGTATAGTCCTGCCCTGCTTCGATACCTCTTGAATATTCGCGACTCCAGTAGAACAGACTCCGCCTGTCCATGCTGCCGATGTTGCGGAGTTGTACTTCAATGTTGACTCTGACACCGCTGTCCGTGACGGCGCGGACGTCCAGGATGCTCGTCTTGTCGCCGATAATTTCCGCCGAAAAGGTTTTGTTCTCAAGTATTTCCACCGAACGGAGTGGTTTTACGCCGTCTTTTTCCAGCACGGCATTAAGGAAGGAGAGCAGTTGCTCTTCATCCCCTTTCTCGCCCATGTATTTCAAAAACAGGAAATCATTGAGCGGATTCAGGCGCTCGACTATCTTTTGCATTCCCTTTTCCGGTTGATTCGTTTGCAAAGTTATCTATTCTTTGGTTGCAGGCAAATACTCTGTTGATTTTAAAATATTTTTAACATGTGCCGTTCTGTTTCCCGGAAGATGACGGATTGTCTGCGAATTTTTCTACCTTTGCGCCAAATTAAAACAGATGGGATATTTCCGTATGAAAGGTGGGTATGGACGGCGGCTGCGGACTGCACTGCTGGCGGTTGCGGGTTGTATCCGTCTCTGCGCCCAGCTTCCGGAACAGCTCTATCAGTCCGCAAACCGGATAGATTCGCTTCGCGCGGGCAAACTGTATGTGGCAGTAGACAATCTTAACTTTTTCAGAAACAACGAATGGGCAACGGTGATGACGCCCGGCTACACCCTGCCCGGTTTTCGGCTGCAGCCGAAAGTGACGTATTATCCGATGAAAAACATCAAAGTTGAGGCCGGTATACATTCGCTCTGGTTCTGGGGGACGAACCGCTATCCGTCGTATGCCTACAGCCAGCTGCCGCAGTGGGAGGGTGAGGCGGCGAGCCATGTCATGCACGTGTTGCCCTATCTGCAGGCGCAAGTGGCGCTTTCCGACCGGGTGCAACTCGTCCTGGGCGACATCTATGGCGGCGCCAATCACCGCCTGATAGAGCCGCTGTACAATCCGGAACTGAACTTGACGGCCGACCCGGAAAGTGGTCTGCAACTCTTCTTCCTGGTCCCCTGGATGGAACTGGATACGTGGGTGAACTGGACGGAGTTTATTTACCGTTCAGACATTAAACAGGAGACCTTCGACTACGGGCTGTCCGTCCGCCTGAACGCCAACCGGCCGGAATCGCCGTTTCACGTCTACTTTCCGCTTCAGGCTGTGGTGCAGCACCGGGGCGGACAGATCGACGCGACGGATCTGCCCGTGCAGACGGTCATGAACGGCGCGATCGGCGCCGGACTGGAATGGAACCTGCACCGGGGCCTGTTCAGGCAGGTTGTGCTGGAATGGGACGTGACCGGTTCCTTCCAACATGCCGGCAGTTCGTGGCCGCTGAAAAGCGGTTACGGGACTTACACGGCGCTTTCCGCCGGCATTGCCGACTTCCGGATCAGGTCGGCCTACTGGAGATGTGACCGTTTCATCTCCTTGCTTGGAAATTCGCTCTTTGGGGCGCCCTCTCTGTCCGTGAAGGATGCATATTTCGAGCGGCCCGAGATGGTGACCCTGAGCATGTCATATTCCCGTTCCTTTGCAGCCGGGTATGCGCTGGGGATTGACTTCGACCTCTATCAGCGGTTTGCCGGCCGTCTGCACGATCCGGCGTCGGGCATTTCCCGCGTGGGAGCCATGAGCAACTATTCCTTCGGCCTCTATTTCCGAATCAATCCCTCGTTCCTGATAAAGTAGCGCCGAAAGCACGCTGATGGCGCACCTCCCCTTCCCGTATGAAAGGCTTACATATTCCCGCATGTAAGCCTTTCATATTTCCGCGTGCAGGGCTTGCGCAGCCCCGTACGACGGCTGACCGGTCGGTAAAACGCCGGGGTTATCTTCGGCTTACGCCATCTTCCGTAAATTCAAATACATATAGTTTTCCGTTGACCGTGTAGCGGATGACGGGATTCCTGCCGCTCTCGTCGAGCATGAACTGCTGCGGTTCGCTGTTTTTCAGTTCGCCCGGATAGAATGCCGTTCCGACGACCGTCCGGGTTGCGGGGGCTTTCAGGGTGGTGAAAAGGCAGGGGATCGCCTGTACGGGGTCGTTCTTTACCACGCGGACAGTGTACTGCGTTTGCAGGGTCAGGTCATAGGGCGCGTTAACCAGCGGCTGCATCTCCATGCGCGTCCCGCCGGTCCGGCCGGAGAGGCTGGCCGTCCGGTCTCCGTTCACCTCGGCCTTTGCGACGGGATGGAAGAGCAGGTCGATCCTGTCTCCCCGGGCACAGTCCACGCGGTCGAGCAGCAGCGCGATATTGTTTTCCTTATCCAGGACGACCGTGCGTTTCCAGTTTTTAAGATGCTTGCCGGGATAGGCTCCGGTCGGATCCATGACCGCATAGTCGTATTCCGGGGCGATGACGAACCGGTCGATCTTCCCGCCGACACCTTCCTGCCACGGCTGGTTCTTGCGCTTGGCGATGAACTGTTCTTCGCCGTTCACATGTGCGACGTTGTGGCCAATGCTCCGCACATACAGGTAGTCGAAGCGCACGTCATTGAAGAAGAACTGGTCGTAGAAGCGCTGTTCCACTTCACCGATGAAGATGTCGCCGCGCCAGGTGAGGATAAATGTTCCGGCGTCCAGATGACCGTGGTGCGGGTCGTCGGCCGGGCTGCATTTGAGGGCTACCTGCAGGTGTTCGTCGCTGAAGTCTCTGCGCATGAATCCCCATTCGACGCTGGGAAAATACTTGGAGGCGACAGCCGGCTTCACGGCCCTGACGTCGGTCGGTCGCGGCCAGATCAGTTCCCACATGTTCCGATGGCGACGCTCGCCGCTCAGGTAGGTTTGCAGGTAATACATGGCCGTTTCGTCGCGCGATTCGGCAATCAATTTATTATAGGTATAGGAAAAGCCAATCGGGCCGGGCGAGAAGCCGTCGTTGAAAGCGCCGGTCAGGGAGAAGAGGGCGAAGTCGGCCGGATGTTTCCATCCCGGTACGTCGAACAGGTTGAGACTGCCGTCTGTCAGCCGTTTCAGGGCGTCGGGGAAGGCGATCGCGTCGCGGATACCGTAGAAGGCATAGTGACGTCCTTCCGCCCAGCCGTTGTCGTCGCCATAGTTGAGGATCATTTTCTCGAAGCCCTCGCAACTGCGGGCCACTACGTCGACCAGTTGCGGGTCTTCGGTAAGCAGCGACAGCGCCGCCAGACCTACTCCGCCGTGACAGATGGCGGCCCAGTTACACTTGTAGGCCTCCGCCCACCAGATATATTCATAGTTGCCGCGCACGCGGAGGATCGCATTCTCAAGCAGTCCGCTCCGCATGCGGTCGCGCTGTGCCCGGGTCATCACCGGGTATATCCAGTCGTAGACCAGCGCCAGTCCCAGAGCACAGTCGCCCGTGGCAATGTCGAATGTGAAAACGACCTGATCGTCTCCGGCTCCGTAAGGCCACACGCGCGGATAAATGATGTCGAACCGATGGGCGCCGGCCGCCCAGCCTTCCATCTCGCAGAGTTTCTCGGCATACAGGTATGCCTTTTGTGCATACGCCTCGTCGCCGGTCATCTGGTAGAGGAATGCAAGCAACTGCGAGCCGTGCAGGTAGAAGCCCAGGTATGATTCCCAGTAGCTGGTTTCGCGGTAGCGCGAGGCCGGGTCATTGTATGGCCGGTCGGGTTCTACCCGGTTGAGCATGATGCGGCGGCCTTCCTGAATCAGCAAGTCCATGATCTGCGCATATTCGGGTTCGTTTTTCACTCTGTCCAGGATCGCCTGTTTGCTCCGGCTGTCGAAAAGCAGGTAGGGATGTTCGAGTTTGCGGTTGAGGATGTCCCGGCCGACGGCCAGATAGTCGCGTTGCCCGCCGGCATTGTTCTGTGCCTTCGGCACAAGCGGCACACACAGGCAAAAGCAGGTGCACCACAGCAGGGTTAGTCTGTTCATTTTCGATTATTATTAAAAGTATTAAATTCCTGTTCGATGATTTGTATAAGCGCATCAAATCCCCAGCGAGGCTTTGATCTGTTCTGTTTGCCGGAGGGCGGCCGCTTCGGCGCCGGCGATGTCTTCTATCGTCTTCACGTGTCTGTGCACTTCAATGTAGAATTTGATTTTCGGTTCGGTACCCGATGGACGGATGGATATCTTCGTACCGTCTTCCGTGTAGTATTGCAGCACGTTGGAGGTGGTCGGCATATTCAGCGAGAACGCTTCGCCGTCCGTGAAACTGTATCCCTTCAGCGAGATGTAGTCATGCAGCAGCGCCACCTTCGAGCCGGCAATTTCTGCCGGCGGACATTCGCGGTAGCTTTTCATCATCGCCTCAATTTCTTCCGCACCGCTCTTGCCCTGCTTCACGACGGAGATATTGACTTCTTTCGAGTATCCGTATTCCAGATAAATGTCCTGCAGCAGGCGGTAGAGCGTTTTGCCGCCGTCCCGCGCCCGGGCGGCCGCTTCCGCAAGGATGCAGCAGGCTGAAACGGCATCCTTGTCGCGGACGAAATCTTCGCAGAGGAATCCGTAACTCTCTTCGCCGCCGCCGATAAAGGTCTTTTTCCCTTCCATCCGTCGGACGACGTCGGCGATCCATTTGAAACCCGTGTACACGTCGTGGATTTCCACGCCGTTCTGCTCGGCTATCGCGCGTACGATCTCGGTTGTCACGATCGTTTTGACAATGTATTCCCTGCCTTGCAGCCTGCCGGTTTCCTTCCATCGCACAATCAGGTAATATACCAGCAGCAGTGCCGTCTGGTTGCCGTTGAGGAGCGTCCACTCGCCGGCGTTGTCCTTTACGGCAACTCCCACACGGTCGGCGTCCGGGTCGGAAGCCAGCACCAGTTCAGCATCCGTCTCCCGCGCCTTTTCGATGGCCAGTGCCAGCGCCGCCGGCTCCTCCGGGTTAGGCGAGACGACGGTCGGAAAGTCGCCACTGACGGCGTCCTGTTCCGGCACGTGGATGATGTTTGTGAAACCGAACGCCGCCAGCGCCGCCGGTATCAGGCGCACGCCCGTGCCGTGGATCGGCGTATAGACGATCTTCATGTCGTGATGGCGGCGGATGGCATCCGGAGACAGCGAGACGGTTTTCAGGTCGCTGATATACGACTTGTCCATTTCGCTCCCGATAATTTCGATCAGTTCCCTTTTTCCTTTGAAACGGATGTCGCCGGCGCTTCGAATCCGGTTGACTTCGACGATGGTATTTTTGTCGTGCGGGGCAATCATCTGTGCACCGTCGTCCCAGTAGGCCTTGTATCCGTTGTATTCCTTCGGATTGTGAGATGCTGTGAGGATGACGCCGCTCTGGCAGCCCAACTTGCGGATGGCATAGGATATTTCGGGTGTGGGGCGGAGGTCGTCAAACAAGTAAACCTTGATCCCGTTAGCCGAAAAGACATTTGCCGAAATCTCCGCAAACAGGCGGCTGTTGTTCCGGCAGTCGTGCCCAATGACGACCTTGATTTGCGGCAGTCTGGCAAAATCCTTTCGCAGGTAGTTGGCCAGTCCCTGGGTTGCCGCGCCGACTGTATACTTGTTCATCCGGTTGGTTCCGACACCCATGATACCGCGCAAACCGCCCGTTCCAAATTCCAGTTCTTTGTAGAAAGCCTCAATTAGTCTGGCCGGATCTTCCCGGTCAAGCAGAGCCTGTACCTGTTCGCGCGTCTCCCCGTCATACGCCTTACCCAGCCACACGCGGGCTTTTTTTCTTACTGTTTCCAGCAATGCTGTATTTTCTTCCATATCCGGCAAACTCTAATAACCTCACAAAGGTAATGGCTTTTTCCGAATGCGCAAAAATAATCCCGGAACGGGACAGAGACGGTGGTAAATGACTTCCTGACTTTCGTCGATGACCGACCGGAGCAGCGGGATACACAGGTAATTTTCCATTACTGTCCGGTAAAAAAATAAAGAGCGAGGAGTATTGAGTATCCCCGCTCGGAGGTTATCTTTGTAATCACTACAAAACAAAATAACCTATGAGCAAAAATACAAATTTTAGCGGA
>JAIRXI010000059.1 GCA_031268395.1 Tannerella sp.
GAAGCCGTGCAAAAAATCGCGGAACAGGTGGACATATCGGTCGTTACCATCGGAAAAAGGGGCGCACTGGTCGGGAAAGGCGAAGAAGTCATGGCAGTGCCTGCATCGGGTGGGGATCCGGTCGACACGACGGGCGCCGGCGATAATTTCGCCGCAGGATTCCTCTACGGGCTGTCTGTAAACGCCTCCCTGGAACAGTCTGCGCGGGCGGGCGCACTGCTGGCCGGCCACGTGATTGAAACGGTCGGGCCTCAGATTCCCGGCGACCGGTGGGATCAAATAAGATTAAAAATGAAAGAGATTATCGTGCGGCAACCGTAAAATTGTCTACTTTTGCAACTTCAATTTATTGTAGTAATTATGTCACGAATAAAATTACCCGGTATACTTTTCCTGTGTATCTCGTGCTGCGGATGGAACGCCGCGCAGGCTCAGGACGACAATCGTTTTGCGGTCGGCAAGCAGTTGGAGATTTTCAACGCCCTGCTCAAGGAGGTGGATATGTTTTATGTCGATTCGCTGGATGTGGAGAGGACCGTCCGCAGGGGAATCGACGCCATGCTGAAAGGACTGGATCCGTACACGGAATACTATCCGGAAGAACGCATGGACAATCTTAAATTCATGACGACCGGCGAATATGGCGGTATCGGGGCCATCATCCGTCAGCGGGACGAAGGCGTGGTGATCGGCGAACCCTATGAAGGCATGCCGGCACAGTTGGCCGGACTGAAAACGGGCGACCTTATCCTGGCCATAGATACGACGGATGTGAGCCGGTTTTCGGTCGAGCAGGTAAGCAACTTGTTGAAAGGCGTACCCAATTCCAGGCTGACGGTAAAAATCCAGCGGCCGGGAGAGAAAAAGCCCCGCAAAATAGAACTCGCGCGCAAGCAGATCACGATCGATCAGGTGGTTTACTACGGCGTGCGTGGAGATCATACAGGCTACATCTGCCTGCAAGGCTTTACGGACAAGAGCACCCGGGAAGTGAAAGCTGCTTTTGAAGACCTGAAACAGAACCACCGGATAGAATCGCTGATACTGGATTTGCGGAACAATGGCGGCGGCATTCTGGACGAAGCGGTGCAGATCGTCAATCTCTTTGTCCCGAAAGGGAAGGAAGTGCTTTCGACACGCGGAAAAATCAAACAGCGCGACCGGATCTATCGGACGCCGCTCGAACCGCTCGATACGGTAATGCCGCTGGCCGTGCTGATTAACGGCGAGTCGGCCTCGTCGGCCGAGATTGTCTGCGGCGCCCTGCAGGATATGGACCGTGCCATACTGGTTGGCGAACGCTCTTTCGGGAAAGGACTGGTGCAAAGCACGCGCGACCTGCCCTACGAAGGAAAGGTGAAAGTGACGATCAGCAAGTATTACATCCCGAGCGGACGGTGCATCCAGGCAATAGACTATACTCACCGGCAGGCAGACGGCAGCGTCGCGGCGATCCCGGACAGCCTGACTTCCATTTTCCATACCTCGAACGGCCGGCCCGTGCGCGACGGTGGCGGCATCCGTCCCGACTTTGAGGTGGAAGAGTTGCTGACGCCGACAATGCTGTATTATCTGGCGAGCGACAATGCACTGTTTGATTACGTGACGCAGTGGACGCAGAAACATAAAACCATTCCTCCGGTAGAAGAATTTGTCTATTCTGACAAAGACTATGAAACATTCAAGGCCTGTCTCAAGGAAAAAGGCTTTTCCTACGACCGTCAGAGCGAGAAAATGCTGAAAAGTCTGAAGAGCGTGGCCGAAATCGAAGGCTACACGAAAGACGATCCGGCCCTGTTTGCGGATCTGGAGGCGAAGCTGACGCCGGATCTGGAGAAAGACCTTGTCCGTTACGAAAAATCCGTCAGGAAGTTGATCGCCATGGAAATCGTGAAACGGTATTACTACCGGAAGGGCGAAGTCCTTGAAAGCCTGAAAGAGGACAAGGCGCTGGAAAAAGCGATGAGCGTCCTGAACGATCCCCCGCTCTACCGAAAAACGTTGAACATGGATTCGGGCGAAGAGATGACATCTGTCCCGTGACGGGCTTTGGCCCGTCACCCCGGCGCCTCCGGACATCCGGGATCGAAAGACGATTTTCCACTGTCGGCACCCGTCCGAACGGGTTGCATATCAATCCGGTCAAACGGGATTGATCCGTCGGCGTCACATGCGATCAATAAAAAAATTCGTATCTTTGCTAATGTGTAAAACTAAAAACCACAATGAGATATGAATACGAAGAACAGAAAATCATTTAAATTATTTGCGGCAGTCTGCCTCGCCGTACAGTTTGTTTTCTGCTGCCACAAGCCGGTGTCGCATCAGCGGGCCGGCATGATGGAGGGCGCGCCCAATTTCAGGGACCTGGGCGGATACAGGTCAGGCGAAGGGAAGCAAACCGTTTGGGGCAAGGTGTTCCGCACGCAGGCGCTCGACCGGCTGAACGACCGCGACGTGGAGAAGATGCGCAAAATGGGCATCAAAACCGTCATAGACTTCCGCGACGACGATGAGGCCGAAAAAGCGCCCTCGCGTCTGCCCGAAGGCGTCAACAGGGTCCGTTTGCCAATAGCCGTCGGCAACAACACCTCCGATTCCGCACGGCAGATGATGCAGTCGCTACAGTTCGACAGCCTGCAGTGCATCCATTTCATGGAAGACGCCAACCGGCAGTTTGTGACGGACTTTTCCGCGCAGTACAAAGCCTTTTTCGGCGTACTCCTGCGGGAAGAAAGTTATCCCGTGGTTTTCCACTGCACGGCAGGAAAGGACCGCACCGGATTTGCCGCAGCCATACTGCTCAGCGCGCTGGATGTTGACTGGGACACGGTGATGAAGGATTATATGCTTACCGGCAACTATCTGAAACCGCCGCGACTTGCTTCGCAGATGCCGGGACAGTTCGCGTCTGTTCTGAGGCTGATGTGGAGCGTTCAGCCCTCCTTCCTGAATGCGGCAAGAGATGAAATCATGCGGCGTTACGGAAGTATGGATGCGTATCTGGAAAAGGAACTGCAAGTGGGAAAAGCGGAAAAGGAAAAACTGAAACGCTGTCTGCTGCAAAGCAATGATTAGTGAGGAACGGGGGATTTGTACGTCCGGTCTGTATTCCCCCGCGCTACGGAGGTTGTTTTGTTATTAAAATCAGGTGGAAATGAGGCGGTCTGTCCGAAATTCGGGTTTGCCGTGTGGCTGCCATAAAGCGCTTCGTCCCGTGAACACATGGTTTTCCCGTGATCCCTTAACCTTGGGCGGAAATCGAAAGAATTTAACGGTAAAACAGCCCTCACACCCACAAAAAAAGCAATTACATCGCATTGTAACTGCCTTCTTTTCAAGTGGTGCCACCAGGAATCGAACCGGGGACACAAGGATTTTCAGTCCTTTGCTCTACCAACTGAGCTATGGCACCTCTTCGTTTTTAACGGCGGCAAAGGTACGACGCCTTTTTGAATCCACCAAACTTTCCATCCTGTATTTTCGTACGGTTATGCGACCCGTCTTTTTGGATCGCCAGCAAACCCCTGTGTTTTATCTGTATGAAAAAAGCTACAACTTTGCAGTCAAAAACACGAAGTTATGTTAGAGGAATTAATCAAGTATGTATTGCCGAAGGAAGTCATAAATTACTTTGAATTGTTAGACATCAAAACAGTCGGCGAAGAGTTGCATGGTAAGCCTTCAGCGAAAGCCGTATAAAAACATTCAAAATAATGCCATTTACACCATACCACCCGTATTATTCAACTTGCTGTGTTTCCGTCCGTAGACGAAATAGCAAATCAGGCCGACGGCCATCCAGGAAAAAAGACGTATCCACGTATCCAGCGGCAGCGCCAGCATCTGGGCGAAGCAGATCAGTATGCCCAGTATGGGAACGAACGGCACAAGAGGTGTGCGGAACGGGCGTTTCACGTCGGGGCGCGTCCGGCGCAGCACGATGATGGAGGCGCAGACCAGGACGAAAGCCATCAGCGTCCCGATAGATACCAGCTCGCCCAGGACGTTGATGGGCAGCAGGCCGGCGATCACGCAGCACGACAGTCCGGTGAAAAGGGTCGAGTAGTGAGGCGTCCCGTATCGATCGTTGACCCGGGAAAACAGCGGGGGCAGCAGGCCGTCTTTCGACATGATGAAAAAGATGCGCGACTGGCCCAGCAACAGGACAAGAATGACCGAACTCAGCCCGGCAATGGCGCCGATCTTGATGAATGGGCGCAGCCAGAAGAGACCTTCGCCCACATGGTCGATGGCGTAGGCGATCGGCGCCGGGACGTTCAATTCTGTGTAGTTGACCATGCCGGTCAGTATAATCGTCACCAGAATATAGAGCACCATGCATATCAGCAACGAATACAGGATGCCTTTTGGCATGCTTTTCTGCGGGTTCCGGGCTTCCTGCGCGGCCGTCGAAACGGCATCGAACCCGATATAGGCGAAGAAGATGACGCCGGCGCCGCGCAAAATGCCGCTCCAGCCAAAGAACCCGAATTGGCCCGTGTTTTCGGGGATGTACGGCGTATAGTTACCGGAGTCGATGTAGGAAACGCCGAAAATGATAAACAATAGGATCACGATGATCTTTGTCACCACAATGATGTTGTTCAGGATGGCCGATCGCCGGATGCCGCTGAGCAGCAGGACGCTGAACAGGGCAATCACAAACATGGCCGGGATGTTGATCAGGTTGCCGGTGCAGACCCAGCCTTCGCCGTGGACATAGTCAAACGGCGCGGATGTCAGTGTGGACGGAATCCGGACCCCCCAGTCGGCCAGGAAACTGACCATGTAGCCCGACCAGCCGACCGACACCGTACTGGCGGCGAACAGATATTCCAGAATCAGGTCCCAGCCGATCAGCCAGGCGATAAACTCGCCCAGCGTGGCATAGCTGTAGGAGTATGCGCTGCCGGCCACCGGTATCATGGCGGCAAACTCGGCATAACAGAGGCCGGCCATGATGCAGCCGATGGCCGAAATGACGAACGAAAGGGTTAGCGCCGGCCCGGCATAATTGGCCGCAGCCGTTCCCGTCAGCACGAAGATGCCCGTCCCAATGACGGCGCCTATACCCAGCGCCACCAGATTCCTTGTCGAAAGCGACCGTTTCAGTTTATTGCCGGAATGCGATTCCGCAATGATGGCATCAATGCTCTTTACTCTAAATAAGTTACTCATAATTCTCCTTTATATAATTCATATCGGCCCGTTGGCCCTGATTTTTCGGACTAATCCTGTACTAAAAAACTCCTGAACGCTTCTTACTCAAAAAGAAGAATCTCGCGAGAGACTCTATTTCCTTTTCGGATAAACAGGTTTTTAAAAGTTCCAAACCATCGGTTTGTTATTGTGTTTTTCATGGAAATTAGCCTAAGGCTCATCAAAAAACTCTTTATCCGCGACAAATGTAGCAGTATTATCTGATTCGGACAACCTTATTTTGTTTTTTTTAGGGCATCCGCAGCAGATGAATGCTTCATGATGACTTTATAAAACGGTCCGAGGTGTCAAAGGCACGCAGATGACGCAGATAGAATGGAGGCCTGCTGATTTTTTATTCGTTCAGATTCATGATCCCGGAGGGTGGCGACTGCGAGGCGCGCTCCCTCTCTCACCGTTCACCGCCGCGTATGGAACAATTTCACTATCTTTGCCGCAACTTTTTTTGAAATGCTTACATAAAGCCAAAAACAATGTCGATAAAAACATATATTCAGGAAAACAGGGAGCCGTTCCTGGCGGAATGGTTTGACCTGTTGCGAATCCCCTCCGTCAGTTCGCAGCACGTGCACCGGGCGGACATGCACGCCTGCGCCGCGCTTGTACGGGACATGCTGCTGGCCTCGGGAGCCGACCGCGCCGAGGTGATGCCTGCGACAGGCCCTCCGGTCGTCTACGGCGAACGCATACTCTCGCCCGGCGCGCCCACCGTACTGGTCTACGGCCACTACGACGTGATGCCGCCCGAGCCGCTGGAACTGTGGAACAGCAACCCCTTTGAGCCGGTCATACGCGACGGCGCTGTCTGGGCACGCGGCGCAGACGACGACAAGGGGCAGCTGATGATTCAGCTGAAAGGCTTCCAGACAGCCCTGCACGAAGGGCTGGTCGGCTGCAACGTGAAATTCGTCGTCGAAGGAGAAGAAGAAACCGGTTCGGCCGGCCTGACACCCTTCTGCGAAACACATCGCGACCTGCTGAAAACAGACGTGATACTGGTTTCGGACACAAGCATGTACAGCGAAGACGTACCCTCACTGACCACCGGCCTGCGGGGCCTGTCCTACTGGGAAATTGAAGTGACGGGGCCGAACCGCGACCTGCATTCCGGCCATTTCGGAGGCGCCGTGGCCAATCCCCTCAATGTCCTGTGCCGCCTGCTGGCCGATGTGACCGACAGCAACGGACGGATCACGATTCCGCACTTCTACGACGACGTGCAGGAACTCACGCCCGAAGAAAGAGAAATGATGGCACAGGCGCCCTTCGACGAAGCAAAATACAGGCAGGCGATCGGTGTGGACGCCCTTGCCGGCGAGGCGGGCTATTCGACGCTGGAGCGGAACAGCTGCCGGCCCTCGTTCGACATCTGCGGCATCCGGGGCGGCTACACGGGCGAAGGCGCCAAAACGGTACTCCCCTCCAGCGCCATCGCCAAAGTCTCCTGCCGGCTGGTACCGCATCAGGACGCCGCACGAATTACGCAACTGTTTGCCGACAGCCTGACCGCCGCCGCACCGGACAGCGTGAAACTGCGGGTGACCCATTGCCACAGCGGACAGCCATATCTCTGCCCCGTCGACCTGCCGGCCTACCGGGCCGCCGAACGGGCGTTTGCCGTTGCCTTCGGAAAGAAACCGCTGGCCATGCGCCGCGGCGGCAGCATCCCGATCGTCCCGGCTTTCGAACGCATACTGGGCGCCAAGACGGTGCTGATGGGATTCGGCCTGGAACGCCACGCCATTCATTCGCCCAACGAAAACTTCGGCCTGGAACGCTTCCTGACCGGCATCGAAGCCGTGGCGGAATTTTACGGAAACTGGCAATAAACGGAAACAGCCTTGGAACTGCTGATACAGTCGGCGTTGCTGAACGGCGCCTCCACAGACATCCACATCGTGGGAAACCGCATCCGGCGCATAGCCCCGGCGATCGACGCGCCGGGCGCCACGCGCGTCGACGGACGGCGCAAGGCGGTGATACCCGGCCTGATGAACATGCATACACATGCAGCGATGACGCTGTTTCGCGGTTTTGGCGACGACATGCCCCTCATGACCTGGCTCAACGAAAAGATCTGGCCGAACGAAGCCAGGCTGACGGAAGACGACGTCTACCACGGCGCCAGACTGGCCTGCGCAGAGATGATCCGGAGCGGGACAACCACGTTTTTCGACATGTACCACCACCTCGACGCCACCTGCGCCGCCGTCGAAGAGATGGGGCTGCGCGCCGTGCTTTCGGAAGCCTGTTTCGACCGTTTCCGTCCCGAACTGGCGGAAAAGGCCCGCCGGCTGATTGCCGGACGCTTCCACCCGTCTGTACCCCGCAACCCCCGCATCCGGCTGGCGCTCGGGCCGCATGCCATCTACACCGTCTCCGGCGAACTGCTCCAGTGGGCCTTCGCCTTCGCCGAAACGCACGACCTGCTCATCCAGATACATCTCTCCGAAACGGAAGGCGAAGTGGAACAGTGCCGGGCACGCTTCGGCACAACGCCCGTCCGCTACCTCCACCGCCTGGGCGTCCTCTCGCCACGCTGGTCCCTGGCGCACGCCCTGCACGTGGACGAAGGGGAAATCGAACTGCTGGCCGAACACGGCGTGAAAACCGTACACAATCCTGCCTCCAACATGAAACTGGCTTCGGGATACCGCTTCAGGTACAGGGAAATGCGCGCGGCCGGCGTCACGGTCGCGCTGGGCACGGACGGCTGTTCCTCCTCCAACAACCTGGACATGATCGAAGCCATGAAACTGGCCTCCCTGCTCGGAAAGGCCTGGCGGAACGATCCGGAAGCCCTGCCCTGCGAAGAAATGCTGTATGCCGCCACCGAGGCCGGAGCCAGCCTCTCCGGATTCGACGCGGGACGCATTGAGGAAGGCCGCCTGGCCGACCTGTGCCTGATCGACCTGGACATGCCCGTCTTCACGCCGAACTTCAATTTCACGTCCAACCTCGTTTTTGCCGCCAACGGCAGCTGTGTCGACACCGTCATCTGCGACGGGAAGATTCTGATGCAGCACCGCAGCATCCCCGGCGAAGGAGACATCCTCGAACAGGCCGCCCGGGCCGCCTGCGACCTGGTCCGCCGGGGAAACGGATAAATGCGGGTCACCGGCAAAACCCTGTGTCCATGGAACGAAGCGCTTTATGACAGCCATACGGCAAACCTGTGTCGAACAGACCACCTCATTTACAGGAACCGTCAAAGGTGCATTTCAATCTGCCGTGCGCCGTCATTGCGACGCAGGAAACAATCCAGGTCATTCTCGACCGAAGAAAAGAGACGGGTGGCACCGGAAAGAGACTGCTTCAAATCGAAGTCCGCCAATCCCTTACGCACGTCCATAAACCCCTTACGCATATCCATAAGTCCCTTATGGATGTCCATAAGCCCCTTACGGATGTCCATAAGAGTCTTACGGATGTCCATAAGCCCCTTACGGATGTCCGTAAGCCCCTTGCGGATGTCCGTAAGGACCCTGGAAAGTCGGATATCGTCACTGTAAATGCAGGGAGGCAATCCGGGCGTCACGCTTCGTGCCCCGCAATAACCAGGTAGAGACGCAATTCCTCCCAAAATGTCCATTAGATGTTTCCCCTGTCGTGTCCGGAAGAGAAGACTGTCTGCCGGCCGCAAACGGAATATCCGCCCGTCAACCCGTCCCGGCCAGGGACGGAATGTTGGTAGAAAACGACCCGCCGCATAATCACCCGTCCCGGCCAGGGACGGAATGTGGTCGGAACGGCCTTATTTCGCGCGGGGCA
>JAIRXI010000128.1 GCA_031268395.1 Tannerella sp.
AAAATAAAGAAAACAAAAGGGAATTGGATACACATTTATCACTCAATTTTCAATTGTATGATAACTCAATTTATAGCCGTGTGTAGTATAATTGGAGAGTAACACCTGATATGAAAACGGAAACTGTAACGCTGTCGCAAATAAAGATAAACATCGCCAATCCGCTGAAAGTCATGGATGAAAGGCTCGAAAAGCCGGTAATTTCCATCCTGATAATAGGCGGTATATCTGCGCGTTTAACAGCGAATGGCAATGAGTGAATGTAATAACATAAGAGACAAAGAACTGACGGCAAAAGAAGAAAAATTTTGCTACGAATATACATTGTACCTCAATGCGACAAAAGCGGCGATAAATGCGGGATACAGTGAGAAAACAGCATATGCTGCCGGCAGTCGCCTGTTGAAAAATGTTAAGGTTCAGGAACACATTAAGCACCTCCGGGAGAATCTTGCGGAAACTGCCGAAATTTCCGCGCTGCGCGTGTTGAAAGAGCATGAAAAGATTGCATTTTCAAATGCCGGGCAACTGCGCGACGGCTGGATTACACTCAAGGATTTTGAATCGCTGACCGAAGATCAGAAAGCCTGCATACAGGAGGTTTCGTCACGCCGGGCGAAAAAGGTCGGTGACGGAGGGGAGACAATCATTGAGGAATGGGTAAAAATAAAGATCTACGACAAGCAGAAGAGCCTTGACAGCATCAGGGCCATGCTTGGTTTTGACGCGCCGGAAAAGAAAGACATCACCACCAACGGCAACGACATCAACGGCGTGCAGCTGGTATTCTCTCCCACTCCGTTAAGTCCCAGGGATATTGAGGATATTAAAAACCTTCAGCATGGCGGAAAAGAAGATCGCGCTGACGCCGGTATACCAGAAACTTGAAAAGGCCTTTCATTCGGCCCGGTTCAATGTGTTTGTGCTGGAGGGTGGCAGCCGCAGTTCCAAGACCTGGTCCATCATTCAGTTTTACATTCGCTGGGCCATGGAACATCAGGGCAAAAGCAACCGCGTCGGCGTGTTCCGCCTCAAGGCTACATGGGTAACGGCTACGGTACTGCATGACTTCCTGGAGGTATTGAAGGATTACGGCCTGTACGACAGGAGCCGGCATAACAGGTCGACGGGGGCGGGCATATATACCCTGTTCACGACGGAGTTCTGGTTCATGGGCCTGGACGACGACCAGCGCGTGCATGGTTTCAAAAGCGATTCGGTCTGGATCAACGAGGCGGTAGAGGCCGGATTCAACGACTATGCCCAGCTGATGCAGCGATGCAGCGGGTTTGCCATTCTGGACTACAATCCTTCTTATGACGAGCACTGGATTTACGACAGGCTTTGCAGGCGCCCGCAAACGGCATACATCCACTCTACCATGCTGGACAATCCGCTTATTCCCGACAATGCCAAACAGATGATACTTTCCTACGAGCCGACACCGGAGAACATCGCCAGCGGAACGGCGGACAGACGAAAATGGGAAATATACGGGCTTGGCAGGCGCGCAACGCTCGAAGGGCTGATCTTCTCCAGCTGGGAAACATGCGGAGAAATTCCGCACTGGGTGAAGAGGGAAGGCTACGGGATGGATTTTGGATACACCAACGACGTGACGGCCATTGTCCGCTGCGCCCTGTTTGACAACAGCCTGTACATCGACGAACTGTGTTACAGGACGCACATGCTCTCGCGGGATATTGTCAGCGAACTGAAAGGTATTCCAAACATGAAAATCATATCCGAAAGTGCAGACCCGCGTCTGATAGACGAGATTGCGCTGGCCGGCTTTCATATCGTCCCCGTTCAGAAGGACGCCGGAAGCGTAAAGGCCGGGATTGACGCCCTGCAGGGGTACAGGATATTCATCACGGAAAGAAGCGTAAACGCCATTCGCGAGTTCAGAAACTACACGTGGCAGTTCGACGAAAAGGCAAACCGGTTTGTCAACACGCCCGTTGCCGGAAACGATCACTGCATCGACGCGGCGCGCTACTGGGTGTACGGCGAGTTGCTGGGCAAGGTGAAAATCGCGAAAAGGGTAGACAAGGATGATATGTATGTAAATATATTTTAAACAGTTATGAATACGATAAATCAAATGGCAGGTCTTATAAAAAACCTGTGGCTGAACACTGCGGGCGCAGAGCGTGACCTGGAAAGGCTGATTGCGGACAGGGACATATCCAGGGCGATGGATCTTTTCCGGAACCGCGACACGGAAGTAATGAAATCCATACGCGAGTACAGACCCGAACATCACGCGGTGATGTCGAGGCAGGACAAGAAACGGAAGGGGCGGAAAGACTATGTCGTTCAGAAGCTCCCCCGTGCGTGGCAAAAAAACATCAACGTAATTGCGCAGTTTTTCCTGCTGAACAATCCGATCAAATGGACGTGCGGAAACAGAGATGAAACATCCGTAAAGGCTTTTGATGCCTTCCGGGAGTTTCTGGAAGAAATCCGCTTCGAGGTGTACATGCGCCACGCCAAACTGACGGCAGGCTCCGAAACGGAGTGCGCCAAACTGTACCATATCTATCGCGACGGAAAGACGGACGAACTTCGCGTGAAGATTGTGATGCTGGCCCATTCGGAAAACTAC
>JAIRXI010000223.1 GCA_031268395.1 Tannerella sp.
CGCCCGTTTCGGCGTGGTAAGCAGGATGCCCCGCGCCCTGTTTTTGCGGGGAATGACGCAGTTAACGACTTCAACTTCGGGGTTCCACGTCATGTTTTCAACCACATGATCCGGACCGGCGGCTGCCGGAATCTTTTCGGTAAACGTCAGCCGTATTTCCTTTTCGTCGACCGTGTCCACCTCCTTCACCGTAAACCGCTCACTGCCCCGCTGCATGGAAGCCACATTTACAAAGCATACTTCATCTCCCGGCTGATAATAATGATCCGGTCTCCCCCACTTGGATGTGATATGAATCGAATAAGGCGTGGGAACCTGCACAATTTTCGTATAGGTACCTCTGAAATTCGCCCAGTCGTCGGTCTGACCGGTGTGCATGCAGTTTTCGATCCGCACAAGTCCCCTGCAGTTCACGAAATAGGAGGCATCGGCCATCGAACTGAACACGCGCCCTTTCGCTTCGTTGACCTCGACATTGACCCGGTTGAAGTGAAGGCCGTCGCACATGAATGACGATATGCCGATTCCCGGCGCGTAGAAGATGCGTATGTCCTCCAGTTTCGTATGCCTGTTCCGGAACAGCCGGATCCCGTTCAATTCCGGCCGCGCATAGAGCGCTATAAAGGCGCCGGTATCGGGCAGGAACGGTGTCGATCCGTAGAGCCGGACAATGCCGGGAGCGACTTCGCGGGCTTCTTTCCCGAAAATGTTTCCCAGCGGGTTGTCGCGCGTCATCGCTACCACTTCCCTCCGATCCCTGTCGAAAAGAATGTACCGCACCACGGGCGATATCCAGCCCTCGCCGGTGAAGCGGAGTTTGCCGTTTTCAATCACGAAAGGATAAGCCTCCCGGTCGATCCCCATTTCCAGATATTCGCCGGTGACCTCACGTACCACCGCCTGCGATGTCAACGGCCTGTCCCAGTCGATGGAAAAGTTGCGGAGGGTAACGTTTTCACTGTTTTCCACGCTCATGGCGCTCATCCGCCCGTGGAATACAAATTCCGAACCGCCCCCGTCGACAGTCAGGTTTTTGAAGCCGTTCAGGCTGATTGCCGTTTGCGTGACGGTATCGGGAAGCGTTCCGTCAAACCAGAAGTCGTATCTTCCGGCAGGGAAGACAAGCGTGGCCGACTCATGCTTCCGGCACTCCTCCAGCGCCTGTTTAACCTGAGCCGTGGCGCTCCTGCGGCTCGACGGGAGGGCGCCGAAATCGGCAACCGATACTGTGACCTGTGCCGACAGCCGGAGACATGCCAAAAGGCTCCATCCGGCCATGTAAAATACTAAAATGCTTTTTCTGTTCATATTCTTTTTATTTATATCTTTTACGGAGGGAAACAATTTGGTTCTATAACGTTTGAGTGGGTAAGAATATTTCTTTATTCTTGCCCGGCATCCCTCCGGAGTCGGGCTTATTCCATTTCCCATTCTTGCTGCGCTCCAGACGCAACGGAAGAACACGGTGCGCAAACCGGCAAAATGCCCGGACTAAACAGACCGGCTCCGGACGCAACGACGTTGCAACGGTATTGCGGCCGGTATTGCGCCGGTATTGCGGAGACGCGATAAATCGCGTCTCTACAATGCAAAACCGTGTTCGACCGTTCACCATACACTCCATAACCGCATTTCCAGGTGCTTCTGCTACCGGACAACGCTGCCAACGGTGACGGTCCAGATTTTGGATGTCTTGCCGTCGGCGGCGGTTACTTTGTATTTGCGCGGCGCGGAGAAGTCGCCCGGAATGCCCAGCACCGGGGCGCCCTCGACCGGCTCAATCTTTGCGGCGGTGGACAGATAAAATTTACCCACCAGGCCGGACAGGGATACCTGCCCGCGGAGCGCTTCGGTGAACGGCCCGTCCGCCGCCGGAACCTGTAGCGTGCAAGCTACCGTTGCGGCTTCGGCGCTGATCACCCGGTCGCTTACGGTCAGGTTGACCCACCTGTCGATCGGTTCGCCGTCGATTCCCAGACTGGCCGGGTCCTTGTAGCGAAACTCAAATCTCACGTCGGTGATTTCGGCCTCCTCAAAGGCGGGAAGGTCGTCCAGTCCCGCCGTCAGGCAGGAGGTCATCATGCAGGCCAGTATCCACAGCGGGAGGAGGCCTGCGATTCGTTTCATGAATTTATTTCTCTTCATTGTTCTTTTAATTTTGAATGGTTGCTATTACCAGCCCGGATTTTGAGGCCCGAGGTTGGGATTGCGTTCGATCTGTCCCTGCGGAATCGGCAGCAGATAGCGCCGCTCTTCGCGGAAGGTGCGGACGTGCGCGTTACCGTGCGTCACGCGGCCTACGTAGAAGGATTTCCGGTCGTGGGCAATCTCAATATAGGTGGGCGGAACGGTCAGTTCCTGTATCTTCCCGCCCGGCGTGATGCCGTAGTTGGCCGGCCCGCCGTGCTTGCCCCAGCGGAGCAGCGACCAGTAGTAGTCGTTCTCCATGACTAATTCGATCCGCCGTTCGCGCTGATACAGTTTCCAGGCAGCTTCGATCGTCGGGGCGTCGATGGCCGGCAGTTTGCCGTGCACCGTGCGCGTCTGATTGCAGATCGCTACCGCATCGGCAAAGTTACCCTCGCCTGCGCCCGCCAGCCAGAGGATGGCTTCCGCCTTGTTGAGGAGCGCCCGGGCATAGCGGGTGACGACGAAATGATAATCGGTCGGTGTGCCGACATAAACGCGGGGCTGTACGTAGTATACGCCCTTACGTAAACAATAGTTTGTCGGCGTCATGTGCGGACCCAGGCTGCCGTTGGCCTTGCGCCAGAGGTTGCCGTTTACCGTCATTCGGATTTCTTCCTCCCACCAGCGGTCGTCGTCGTGGACGATGGATACCTGGAAACGGGCGTCACGGTTTTTGTACATCAGGTCGCTGATGGAGGCGTCGCCTGTCACCGTACCGGAATAAAGCACTTCGCCCATTTCGCCGTCCGTCACCCATTCGGGCGCCGTCTGGGAGACGGTCACGCTGTTTTTGAACTGCGTGGATTCGTCCCACCGGACGCCCTGCCCCGTAGCCTCGTCGATGACTTCGTACTCGTCGACCAGGTTCTGGGTGGGCGCCCACCACATCCAGGCGATGAACGGATAGCCACCGTTGGTCTGGAACAGCGGCCCGCAACCGTTGCGGATCAGGCCATCGTTGTTTACATTCGGCACTACGTTCTGCAACGGGACAATGGCGCTCGTTTCGGTATTCGCACGGTCCCGGTAGATGGAGAAGATCAGTTCGCCGGAATACCGTCCCTGTTCAACAAACAGGCTTCCGTAATCGGAATCCAGTATGGCGTTTTTGATGTTGTCGACTGCCGAGATCGCGATCCGGAGCCATTCATTCCTTTTGGCCGGGTCCGTCTCGTAGGCCGCTCCCTGAAGGGCAACTTCCGAGAGGAGAGCATTGCCTGCATCGCGGGAGATGTCGCCGGAAGCCACCGTTTCCGACAGGTCGGGGATGGCGTCCTGAAGATCCTTGATGATGTAGCCGTAGCTTTCGGTGGTCGACCGCGTGGTGGACAGCGCCAGCCCGTTGGCCGCAGTATCGGCCGGAGACAGCACCCTGTCTACCCATACAAAGCGTCCCATCGTACGCGCCTGCCGGTAATACAGTGCCGCGCGCAGGAACTTGCCCTTGGAGACCAGTTCTTTCGATTCGTTCTCCGTAATGCCCTGTCCACTGTATTCCGCCGCCTTCTCAATGATCAGGTTGCAGCGGCGGATGTTGCCGAAGTCGCCAAAGCCGCCTGCATTGTCGTAACGATCTCTTTCATCCCGCACAAACGAAGTGGTCCCGTTGTTGTGGACGGTATTGTTTGTACGCTCTTCCCATTCGGTCTGGCTACCGTTGACGTATCCGTTCATCACGGCGCTGATGGTACCGTTCACAAAGGCGTCGGCCGTGGCCTTCGTTCCCCAGACGGTCGCTTCGTCATAACTCTCGAACGGCTGCGTGTCCAGCACGTTGCAGGATGTAACCGCTCCTGTTAGGGCCAGCGCCAAGGCCGGCCATACTTTCCATATTATTTTCCTTAGTTTCATTTCTTTCCTGTTTTAAAATCCGACATTTACACTTATTGACCAGGTTCGCTCCATAGGATAGTCGTAGTTGTTCGTACTGCCGTTTTCAGGGTCAAACCCGAATTTGGTGGCGGGCGAGAGCGTAAACAGATTCTGCCCGCTCAATACGACTTCCATTTTGTAGATCCACTTGACGTCGCGCAGCAGTTTGGTGCGCAGGTCATATCCCACCTGGAGTGATTTCAGGCGCAGGTAGCGCGCGTTGGTCAGCCAGAAGTCCGAAGTGGTATAATTGTTGTTTCCATTGACGTTTGTATTCATAACGAGTCGCGGGTAAAGGGCGTCGCGGTTGTCCGGCATCCAGTAATCCATCTGGTAGGGATAGACTAAGCCGGCTCGCATGGGATCTCCCTGTACCACATCTCCAAGAGACAGATCCCTGGAGGTGGCGCCCTGGAAAAGGATATTGGCAAAGATGCCTTTATAGCTCAGGTTGGCAAAAATACCGTAATTGCCGCGTGGGAAACTGTTCTTCCCGATGCGCCGCTGATCGCTGTCGTCGATAAAACCGTCGCCGTTCGTGTCCTGATACTTGATGTCGCCGGCCGTCAGGTCATACGACGATTCGCGGCGGGGCGAGTTCATCACGTCGTCCGAACTGACGTAATACCCCAGATTGTGCAGTCCCATTCCGTAGTACCCCCGCTGCTGTACCGCACGCCGGAAGGGGTTCTTCTGGGCGGCCAGGTCTTCGTTCCACGCGACGGCTATCAACTGGTCAAAATAGGTGAAGTTTCCCCCCACTTCATACTCCAGATCTCCCGCTTTGTCTTTCCACGAAAGGTTAAATTCAATCCCGTCGCGGCGGTGTTCGCCGTCCGACTTGACCTGCGGCAGCGACAGCCCCAGCGGATCGGTATAGGCCACGCTCGAAGGTGACGTCAAATAGCCTTTCGTCTGCATGTAGAAGTA
>JAIRXI010000271.1 GCA_031268395.1 Tannerella sp.
CGATCCCGTCGATGCTGGACTACAGGATACATGTCGACAGCGGCTCAATGTACAACACGCCGCCGGTGGTGCCCGTCTACGCCGCACTGCAGACGCTGAAATGGTACAGGGAACAGGGAGGCATCGCGACCCTGCAGCAGAAAAACATAGAAAAGGCCGCCCTTCTGTATGGCGAAATCGACCGGAACAGGCTGTTCCGGGGCACAGCCGCCGTCGAAGACCGCTCCCTGATGAACGTATGTTTCGTGATGAACGACGAATACCGGGAACTGGAAGACACGTTCGGCGCCTTCGCCGCCGCGCGCGGCCTGGTGGGTATCAAGGGGCACCGTTCGGTCGGCGGTTTCCGCGCATCCATCTACAACGCCATGCCGAAAAGCAGTGTAGAAGCGCTGGTCGAGGCCATGAAATCATTTGAACAAACCGCTTAACCCCTTCTCTTTATGAAAGTATTAATAGCCACCGACAAACCGTTTGCCGCCGCGGCGGTGAACGGCATCCGCGAAACAGTCGAAGCCGCCGGCCTGGAATTGAAACTCCTGGAAAAATACACGGAAAAAGCACAACTGCTGGAGGCCGTCGCCGGCGTAGAAGCCGTCATCATCCGCAGCGACATCATCGACAGCGACGTACTGGATGCTGCCGGACAGTTGAAAATCGTCGTGCGCGCCGGCGCCGGCTACGACAATGTCGATCTGGCAGCGGCAACAGCCCGCAAGGTCTGCGTGATGAATACGCCGGGACAGAATGCCAATGCCGTGGCCGAACTGGCACTGGGACTGATGGTCTACGGCGTGCGCAACTTCTTCAGCGGCACTTCGGGAACAGAACTCAGCGGCAAAAAACTGGGCATCCATGCCTACGGCAACGTCGGCCGCAACGTGGCACGCATCGCCGGAGGCTTTGGCATGGAAGTGTACGCCTTCGACGCATACTGCCCGGCGGAGACAATCGAAAAAGACGGCGTAAAACCGCTGGCAACGGCAGAAGAACTGTATGCCACCTGCCCGTTCATCTCGCTGCACATCCCGGCAACCGCCGAGACCGAACATTCCATTAACCACTCCCTGCTGTCGAGAATGCCCCCGGGCGCCATGCTGATCAACACCGCCCGCCGGGAAGTCATTCACGAAGCCGACCTGGCCGGGATCATGGAAGAACGGCCGGACTTCAAATACCTCAGCGACGTTGCCCCGTCGAACCATGCCCGGATGAAAGAAAAATTCCCCGGACGCTACTTCAGTACGCCGAAAAAGATGGGCGCCCAGACAGCCGAAGCCAACATCAACGCGGGCATTGCCGCCGCCCGGCAAATCGTAGATTTCCTGCAAAACGGAAACGAAACCTTCAGAGTCAACTGACGGGCAGCCGGCCGTCGCCAGTCACCGAAAAAAGCGTATGAAAGTAAAACCGTTCAGAGGCATCCGCCCTCCCGAAGCGCTGGTCGAGCAGATCGCCTCGCGTCCGTACGACGTGCTCAGCTCGGACGAAGCGCGCGAAGAAGCCAGCGGGAACAACTATTCCCTGTACCACATCATCAAACCCGAAATCGACTTCCCGGCAGGGACGGACGAACATTCCCCGGCCGTCTACGAGCGGGCCGTCGCCAGTTTCAACCACTTTCGCGACGCCGGATGGCTGGTGCAGGACGACCGGGAACAGTACTACATCTATGCCCAGACTATGAACGGAAAGACCCAGTACGGACTGGTTATCTGCGTACATGTGGACGACTACCTGGCCGGACGGATCAGGAAGCATGAACTGACGCGCTGCGACAAGGAAGAAGACCGCATGAAACACGTGCGCGGCAGCAACGCCAATATCGAACCTGTCTTCTTCGCCTTTCCCGACCATGCGGCGCTCGACGGACTGGTTGCCAGGCATACGCAAACCACAGCGCCGGAGTATGATTTCGTCGCCCGGCCGGAAAATGTCCGTCACACGTTCTGGACTGTCGGCGACGGCGACGACATCGCCCGCATCACGGAAGCCTTTGCCTCCATGCCGTCGCTCTACATAGCCGACGGCCATCACCGTTCGGCGGCGGCGGCGCTGGTCGGCGCGGAGAAAGCGCGGCAGAACCCTGCACACCGCGGCAGCGAGGACTACAACTACTTTATGGCCGTCTGTTTCCCGGCCAGCCAGCTCACGATCATCGACTACAACCGGCTGGTGAAAGACCTGAACGGATTGACGGAAGAGGCCTTTCTCTGGAAACTGGCCAAAAACTTTGTCGTCGAGGAAAAGGGCAGCGAGCCGTTCAGGCCCGAACGCTTACACCGGTTCTCGCTCTACCTGGGCGGACGGTGGTATGCACTTACGGCCAGGGAAGGAACCTGTGACGAGAGCGACCCCGTCGGTTCGCTCGACGTGACCGTCTCGTCGAACCTGATACTGGACGAAATACTGGACATCAAAGACCTGCGCACCGACAGGCGCATCGACTTCGTCGGCGGCATCCGCGGTCTGGACGAACTGAAACGGCGGGTAGACAGCGGAGAGATGCGCCTGGCGCTGGCGCTGTATCCCGTGTCCATGCAGCAACTCATCCGCATTGCCGATTCGGGAAACATCATGCCTCCCAAAACAACATGGTTTGAACCGAAACTGCGTTCGGGGCTGGTCATTCATTCGCTTGAGTAATATCGGAAATCCGGGGAGGCCCCCGGATGGGGATAAGGCAAAACCAGTCGGAAAAATGATTTCCCCGGATGGGGGAAGGCCGCACGGGCCCGTCGATGCAACACGACGGGCCGTTTTCATTAACCGCTAATCAGCTGTTTCCATTCGTTCATCCGGTCGATGTGGCGCTTCATCGCCTCCTCGCTCACCTGCGTCTGTTCGCGCAGATGATATTTCAGTTCCCTGAACGCCGGCCAGATCAGGCCGGCATCCAGTCCCGTCTTCTCCGCCAGCCGGGCGCTGATTTCCGTATCCGGTTCGCCGGACTGCAGGTCGAGGCCGCTCAGCTGCTTTACCTCGCTGCAGAAATACAGATACTTTCTATACAGCAGATCCTTACAGTCTTTCCGCCGGTAATACAGGCGACCGATCAACTGTGTGAAGCGGAGCATTTCGTTGGCCGGGGGACGGACCACCGGGATCACCCACTGCCGCCGCCGGGAGGCAAAGAACATACACAGGAGCAGCGTGGCCAGCGATACGTACAAAGCCCACTGTAGCGGCGGCTGGCTCAGCAGGTAGCGCAGCGGACTTTCCGACCGGGCGCTGTTGACGCCGTATGCCTCCGTCCGTATCACCGGAAAACCTTTCAGGTACGAAAGCAGACGGAAGGCATACGCGGCATTGTCGCCGTCCAGCAGGCCGTAATTCGTGAACATCAGCGGCGTGCCGACCAGGAACAGTTCGCCCTCGCCGACGGAGAGGCGCAACGCAACGGCCTCGCCCTGCCCGTTGCGCACCAGCACCCGGGACGGGCCGCGGCACGGACGCCGAACCGCCGCCTCCGCATTTTCCTCCAGGACGGTCGGGTGCATGTGCGGAAAGACGGCGTACACCTTTTCCGGATGCAGCGAGTCGACGCCCAGAAAAAGACTGTCGCGCCCGAGGCCTTTCCTTGCATCCTGATCCATGGCCCGGATGCGGTAGTACCAGTTATACGATTCCGAGAGACCGAACGTGTCGCACAGGGCGTCCCGGAAAGACTCGAGACACAGCATCACCCTGTTTCCCCGTTTCAGCAGCGTTTGCAGCGACCGGATGTCCAGCTCCGAAAAATCGACGATATGCTCCGTCACCAGGATGGAGCGCCGTTCTTCCGGGGGAAGCGGTTCCTCCTCCGGTTCGTCCGGTTCGTCCCTGTCTTCCGGCATTTCCCGGAGCAACTGGTAAAACGTCCGGTTGACGACCTGATACCCTTCGATGGAGGAGGAAAGCACGTCGTCGAAGACGTAACTGCCGAACGGCTGCCTGTCGTAGCGGCTGAACGTAGGCCGCCAGGAAAACTTCTTCGGCGTGTAATACTGATACAGGAACACCAGCAGCAGGCCCGCGGCCAGCAGCAGGAAATAGAGCCTGTTACCCGTCAGTTTCACCGCTGCCTCCTTTCCCGAGTTCGTCCTGGATGCGGCGCATGGCGTCGAACAGTTCGCGCGTGGCCCGGAAGTTGCCGTAGCGCACCTGCAGGAAGCGGCCGGTAAAATCGCGAAACGAAGCCCGCAGGCCGGCCGGCTTCAGTTCAAGGGTATATTCCGTCGGGGTCTTGTATATCTGCCAGTCGATCCACTGCCTGTCGGCGGCCAGACGCAGCGTCTGGAGGTAAAGCATCCGGACGGCCAGGCGGAAATCGTCTGCCGCAAGCGCCGCCGCCAGTTCCTTCTCGAAGTCGATGCGGTAGATATTTTCTTCCTCCACTTCGCAGGTCAGCGGTTTCTTCTTTTCCCGGAAAAACAGTTCCGGACGCATCCGGTAGATAAAGAAGGCGATCAGCCCCACAGCCAGCAGGAAGATGCCGGTCAGCAGCCAGACGGTCACGCTTTCCGCCGCTTCGTTGCCGAAAATGTGCCCGAGGAGGCGCTCCAGCCAGCGCCGGACGATCTCCAGAAGGTCGTATTCCGGGGCGCCCAGCTGACTGTTGTAGTCGAAGCGGCTGTCGGCCCGGTATGCGGCGATGCGGGCCGTGTCGCAGACGAAGGTGTCGGCCGGATGCGTCACGGTTACAGGCTGTCAAAGTTTGCGATGTCCGTCTTCACGGTGACGTCTTCCCTTTTCTCGCGCAGGTGGAAGTACTGGAAAGCCGTTCCCGTCACGCTGATAATGAGGCTGACATACGTTCCGCAGGCCATGACGACTCCCAGGAGATAGGTGAGACTCTGGTACCAGAGGAAGGACGTGACGGGTGCGTCGGGCGAGAGCTGCGAGAAGACGGAGCCGACAATGCTTATGAGGGTCCAGGGGAGACTCGTGACGCCGCTGAGGATATTGGCCAGCAGTCCGAAGACGAGCACTACCAGGAAAGTCTCGCCCCAGGCGGAAAAGCCGTATTTCAGCGCCTTGCGCAGGGCGGTGGCGAAGGGGAGGTCTTCGAAGAGGTAAAGCGGCGTGAAGAGGGCGAAGGGTACCATGACGGCTACGGTGGCGACCAGCAGCAGGGGGAACGTGATGGCCAGCGTCCAGAGCGCCATCCATCCCAGCACAGCGATGACGGCTACGGCTGCGACAACCATGCCGAAGACGAAAAGCACGATCCGCAGCGCCTTGAGGATGTTGACCTCAAAGAGCGCCCTGAAGTCGGCAAAGACAAGTCCTTCCAGGCGCCTGTCGCGCCGTTCATAGGTTTGCAGCAGGCTGTACGCCAGCGCCGAAAGAAGGACGGAGCCAAGCATGGTGCAGAGGAGCAGCAGTACGTAGGGGACTGCGGCGGAAGCGAGATTGCTCAACTGGCCTTCCAGCACACCTGCTGTATACACCCGCATGAAAGAGTCCATCAGGAAAGACTGGATCAGGCAGAGCGGCAGCGTCACGTAGAGGGTATATTTCAGCAGCGGTTTCAGGTTCTCGCGCAGGAAATCGAAGGTGACGCTCATTTTTTCGCTAAATGTCCGCGCCCTGTAAAACTGGATTCGGGGTTTTGGGGGAATGTTCATGACGTAATTGGTTTGGTAAATAAATATAATAGAATATGACAAACAAGACGGAAAGGAGGATAAAACTGCCGCGGATAACGGTGGGTATCCCGGTGTGGCGCGTCAGAAAACTTTCGATGAAGGCGGCGAGGATGAAAAAGGGTACTGTCCCGACTGCGATTTTCAGTCCGCGCATGGCGCCCCGGCGGAAGGCGTACCCGCGCGGATACGTCCCCGGGAAGAGCCATCCGTTGCCGAGGGCAAATCCGGCTGCTCCGGCCACCACCAGCGCCGAGATCTCCAGCGTCCCGTGCAGCCAGATGGCCGGCAGCGATTCCATCCCGACATGCTGCTGGAAGCAGAACGTCTGGAACGTGCCGATCATCACGCCGTTGTAGAACAGCGCCGCGCCCGTGCCGAATCCGCTCAGCAGTCCGAGGAGGAAAACGACGAAGGAGGCGCGCACGTTGTTTATCAGGATGAGAAAGAACATCGAGAGGGGCGACCTGTCGGCGTAGACGGCCATCGGTTCGCCCCGGCTGATATTGTCGAGCGTCATGTCGATGTAGCCGTCGCCCATGATAAGGCGGGGAAAGAGGTCGTCGTTCAGGGTGGAGAGGCAGCCAATGGCCGCGCTGACCAGGAAGACCAGGAGGGAATAGCTCAGTTCCTTCCGCGAGGCATACATGACGCGCGGGACTTCGGTCTTCCAGAAGGCGGCGATCCGCGAGGCAGGTTCCTTCCTGTTTCCATAGAGGGAGTGGTGGAGGGCCGAGGCCAGGTTGTTGAGGTAGACGGTGATGCGCGAATGTGGGTAGTGGCTTTGCGAAAAGGACAGGTCGGACGTAATTTCCATATACGCATCTGCCAGGCGTTCGGGATGTTCTTCCGATGCCCTGTCTACCACCGATTCGAGTCTTTTCCACTGCTCGATGTGCCTGCGTATGAACGATATTTCCTTCATTCCTGAATGTTGCCGGAGCGGTCTTTGCCGGGATGCTCCCGATGCGGTCGCAAAAATACGACTTTTATTCATATATTTGCACATCGAACCGAACAAAAAGAAACAGGAATGGCAGATGCGACGATTATTACCGGCCAGTATGTACGGATAGAACAGACGCTGGCCAGCGCGGGTGAACGCCTGCTGGCGCGGATGGTGGATGCGGTCGTGGTTTTCATATACGAAGCCGCCCTCAGCGTGGTGGTCTTCTATGCTTTCGATGTCTTCTCTAACGACCAGTTTCCCGAAGGTCTGATAGTCGCAATCATCCTCCTGGCCCTGCTGCCCGCGCTGTGCTATTCCCTGGGATGGGAACTGTTCAACCGGGGACAGTCGCCGGGCAAGAGGCTGCTGGGCCTGCGCGTGGTGATGAAGGATGGCAGCACGCCGACGCTGGGCGCCTACCTGCTGCGCTGGCTGTTTCTGCTGATCGACATCCACCTGTTCCAGTGCATCGGTCTCCTGTCGATCCTGCTGACCCGGAACAGCCAGCGGATAGGCGACCTGGCCGCCGGAACACTGGTAATCAAGGAGAAGAACTATCACCGGATCAACGTCACGCTGGACGAGTTTGCACACTTGAGCGCCGACTACCGCCCGGTCTTTCCGCAGGCCGAGAACCTGTCGCTGGAGCAGGTCGACCTGATCGGCCGGACGCTGTCCCGCCATGATGCGGAACGCCCGCAGCGCATCCTCGAACTGGGCGGCAAGGTGCGCCGATACCTGAAAATCAATCCCCCGGTTAGCAACGAGGCCCTGCTCTTCACCCTTACCCGCGACTACCAGTACTACGCACTGGAGGAGATATGATCCCAACATGTCCATCAGACACGTCCCGTCGTGTCCGGAAGAGGGCCTGTCAGTAAAAAACAGTTCGCAACGCAATATAGCCCGTCCC
>JAIRXI010000295.1 GCA_031268395.1 Tannerella sp.
AAACGCCGAACGGGATTTGGTATGACACCACCTATACTCCCAGACTGACGGTCTATCAAACGGATTACGGACTGTGGATCAATCCGGCCACAAGCACCAAACCGGTGCTCGACAACCTCAAGGATGCCGAAAAGGCCCTGTTCCCCCTCTACCGCGAATTTTACGCCACGGTGAAGGCCAGTCCGCTGGTGACGAATGCGTATCTCGAAGACATGGGCTTCCCGCCGCGTCCCTCGGGCACTCATACGCCGCATCCGGTCGACCGGCTCTATGTCCTCCTCGGCGTCTCTCCGGTGGGCAATCTGGTGGTCAAGGTGGTGTTTGAGGATCGCGATACCGGCAGTTCGGTCATCCCTTACTATCTCACCGGCGTCGTCTTTTTCTGGCATGTCGGCGATGTACCGGTCACCAATCAGCGCGAACTGGACCAGTCGGCCCTCGCCAGCCGCTCGCCTCACGACCTGGTTTTCGACCCGACGGAGCGCGCCAAGGTGCTCTCGATTGCCGGACGCTGGCAGAACCGGCGCGGCGAACTGGGGCCGTGGAGCGAAATAATCACCGTCAATATCCCGTGACGGACATGGAAATCGAACACGGAGGGCACGGAAACAGCAGGGAAAATCTGTCGTCTCTGCCTTTGTGTCTTCCGTGTCTTCCTGTTTCCAGATGAACAAAAGACGCGGAGAAATCTTCTGCGAATGCGGAAGTCTAACATGGCGGGCACGGAGAACCCGGAGAAAATCTGCCTTCTCTTTCTTTGTGTTCTCCGTGTCTCCGTGTTTGTAAATGAACCGGAACATAAATCAACCGCCCGTGACCGTCAAAATCTACCCCGACAACCCCAGTCCGAAAGAAATCGACCGGGTGGTGCGCCTGCTGCAGGATGGCGGCCTGGTGATCTTCCCGACCGACACGCGCTATGCCATCGGCTGCGACGCGCTCAACGTCCGCGCGGTAGAAAAGATCTGCCGGATCAAGGGCGTCGACCCCCGCAAAAGCAACCTCTCGGTCGTGTGCTGCGACCTGTCCGGCGTCAGCCGGTATGCCCGGGTCGGCAATGCCGCCTTCAAACTGATGAAAGGCTGCCTGCCCGGCCCGTTCACCTTTATCCTCCCCGCCGGCGGCGAACTGCCCAAAATCTACCGGAACCGCCGCGAAGTGGGCGTGCGCATCCCCGCACACCCCGTCGCCCGCGAACTGGTCCGCAGCCTGGGACATCCGCTGCTGAGCATGTCGGTGCCCTGCAGCCGCGAAGAACCGGAAGAGGCCGCCGACCCCGAACTGATCCACGAACGGTATGAACGCCTGGTCGACCTCGTCGTCGACGGCGGCTATGGCGACTCGGAAGGATCGACCGTCGTGGACTGCACGTCGGACGAATTTGTGATCACCCGGCAGGGCAAAGGCATCGTCCGGCTGCCGTGACCGCTTCCGTTTTTTTTCGCCCTCCGTTTGCTATTCACGGGAATTTCATGTAAGTTTGCCGCCTCAAAGTATAAAAACAGAAGGTATTCAAATGAAAAAAACAGGTTTATTTTTGTGGCTGGCATGTATATGCCCCTCGATGCTGCTTCAGGCAGCCGACTTCCGGTTCAACGCCGACGGCACGTTCAAAATCATGCAGGTGACGGATACGCACATCATCTACGACCCCGACGGACAGGGTCTGGCCAATTCCCAAACGACGGTCGACATGCTGCGCCGGACGCTGGACGCCGAACGTCCGGATCTGGTGATCTTCACGGGCGACATCGTGACCGGCAAGTCCTACCGGCCGGGCTTCGAGCTGGTGGTCGAACCGGTCGTCACCCGCCGCATCCCCTGGGTGGCGCTCTTCGGCAACCACGACGCCGAACAGGACCTCTCCTACGCGGAGATGGCCGCCCTTATCCGCTCCCAGCCCTTCCATGCCGGGCGGATGGAGAAAATCGCAAACGTGTCGGGCTACGGTAATTTCGTGCTCGAAATAAAAAACCGGGACGGTAAAAAAACGGGCGCGCTGCTCTACTGCCTCGATTCGCACCAGTACAGCACGATGAAGCCCGCCGTCGACGGCTTTGGCTGGTTCGCCTTCGACCAGGTGGCCTGGTACCGGAAACAGAGCGAACAGCATACCGCCGCCAACCGGGGAACGCCCCTGCCGGCGCTCGCCTTTTTCCACATCCCCCTCCCCGAATATCGCGCCGTCTACACCGAACCGGGTCACCGCATGGAGGGCACGCAGCTGGAAGCCGTCTGCTCGCCGGAGATCAACACCGGCATGTTTGCCGCCATGCTCGAAAAGGGCGACGTGATGGGCACGTTTGTGGGACATGATCACGTCAACGACTACCTCTTCAATTACTGCGGCATCGCCCTGGCCTACGGCCGCTTCTCCGGCAGCCGGAACACCTACGGCGACCTGCAGAGCGGCGTCCGGATGATCGAACTGACCGAAGGCCGGCAAAGTTTCGAGACCTGGATCCGCCTCGACGAAGAGATCGTCATCAACCGCCTCACCTTCCCGAACGACCTGCCCCGGGACCCGGCCCGTCCCTGAAGGCCCGCCCCTGAACAAATTCAACACGGACAAAACAGACGTATGAAAATAGCAATTGCAGGAACGGGATATGTGGGTCTGGTGACCGGCACGTGTTTCGCCGAAATGGGCATCGAAGTCTACTGCGTGGACATCGACCGCCGGAAAATAGAAGACCTGAAAAAAGGCATCATCCCCATTTATGAGCCGGGACTGGAAGAAATGGTGATCCGGAACTGCGAGGTCGGCCGGCTGCATTTCACGACCGACCTGGCGTCGGTGATCAACCGCGTCGAAGTGCTCTTCAGCGCCGTCGGCACCCCGCCGGACGAAGACGGCAGCGCCGACCTGACCTATGTGCTGGACGTGGCGCGGACGGTGGGACAGCACATGACGGATTACCTGCTGGTGGTGACCAAAAGCACCGTGCCGGTCGGAACCGCCGCGAAAATCAAGCAGACCATCCGCGACGAACAGGCCCGGCGGGGCATCTCGGTCGACTTCGACATCGCCTCCAATCCGGAGTTCCTGAAAGAAGGCGCGGCCGTGAAGGACTTCATGCATCCCGACCGGATTGTGGTGGGCGTCGAAACGCCGCGGGCCAGGAAACGGATGGAGAAACTCTACCATCCCTTCCTGCTGAATAACTTTCGCATTATCTTCATGGACGTCCCCTCGGCCGAAATGACCAAATACGCCGCCAATGCCATGCTGGCTACGCGCATCAGTTTTATGAACGACATGGCCAACCTCTGCGAAGCGATCGGGGCGGACATTAATATGGTGCGGAAAGGCATCGGCGCCGACAGCCGGATCGGCAGCAGCTTTCTGTATGCGGGCTGCGGCTACGGCGGCTCGTGTTTCCCCAAAGACGTGAAAGCGCTGATCCGGACGGCCCGGACACACGGCTGTCCGATGCGTATCCTGCAGGCGGTGGAGGACGTGAACGAAGATCAGAAAACGGTCCTCTTCCGCAAGCTCCGGGACGAACTGGGCGACGAGCTGCACGGGCGGCGGGTGGCGCTGTGGGGACTGGCCTTCAAGCCGGAAACGGACGACATGCGCGAAGCGCCGGCGCTGGTGCTGATCGAAGCGCTGCTGCAGGCGGGCTGCCGCGTGACGGCCTACGACCCGGTGGCCATCCCGGAAGCCCGGCGGCGGATGGGCGACCGCATCTCTTATGCCGGCGACATCTATGAAGCGGCCGAGGGCGCCGAGGCGCTGCTGATCGTGACCGAATGGAAGGAATTTCGCCTGCCTTCGTGGACCGCCGTGAAAGAGCGGATGAAACGGCCGCTGATCCTGGACGGACGGAATATCTACGACCCGGACGAAATGGCCGAAGCCGGCTTCACCTATCACTGCATCGGCCGCTGAACCGCGCCGGTCATGTATCATGTATCATTTCAAAAGAACAGTCAGATGACATCAAAAGAACGTATTCAAGCCATATTAAACCGCCGGCCGGCGGATCGCCTGCCGGTAGACCTCTGGTGCACGCCGGAGGTGCTGGACACCCTGCGGGCGCATGTTTCGCTGCAAGACGAATTTGCCGTGTACCGCGCGCTGGGCATCGACAAGATCGTGTGGATATTTCCCGGTTACGGCGGCCGCTATTTCGACCCCAACGACAGCGGAGAAATCACCATGTGGGGCGTTCCCACGCGGATGGTCAAGGCCGGGCTGGCCACCTATCAGGAATACATCCGTCCGCCGATCGCCGCCTTTGAAACGCCCGCCGAGCTGGACGCCTATCCTTCGTGGCCGGATCCCGACCTCTTCGACTACGCCGGCGCCAAGGCGCTGGCCGACGAAGCCCGGTCGTGGGATTTCGCCACCATCGGGCCGTGGATTTCGCATTTCGAAATCTACTGCCAGATGCGCGGTCTCGAAAACGCTCTGATCGACACGCTGGCCAATCCCGACTTTCTGGAAGCGGCCCTCGACCGCATCGACGCGATTCAGACCGTGATGCTCGAACGGATGCTGTCGGAGCTGGGCGACAGGCTGGACCTTGTTTTTATCAGCGACGACATGGGGATGCAGGAAAACCTGCTTATCTCGCTCGAGTCGTGGGAGACGCATTTCAAGCCGCGGCTGAAACGCTGGTGCGATCTGATTCACCGCTACGGGAAAAAGGTGTTGTATCACACCGACGGCGCTTCCTTCCCCATTGTTCCCGGACTGGTGGCGTGTGGCGTGGACGTCCTGAATCCCGTCCAGCACGTATGTCAGGGTATGGACATGGCACGGCTGAAAGAGCTGTTCGGAAAAGACCTGATCTTCCACGGCGGCGTCGAGAACCAGCAGGTATTGCCTCGCGGCACGGCGCAGGAGGTGGCCGATGAAACGCGGAACTGTCTGGAAACGCTTGGTCGCGACGGCGCGGGATATATCTGCTGTTCGTGTCACAACGCGCAGGCCGGCACGCCGGTCGAAAATATCCTCGCCATGATCGAAACGGTGAAAAATCACAGGAACTGAAAAAAGCCCGGAAGGGTTGTGACGCGCTGCGGCATCACGCCGCGGCCGGAAGAAGGAGGTATTGAAAATGAGAGATGCCTCCTTTTTTCATCTCCCTTTTCCCCGCGAACCGCCTGTCGGTGATCCGTCAACCATCCGCCGTTGCCTTTTTCCGCTGTTGCCGTTCGGCGTCCAGCTGGGCGCGCGACTTGCTCTGAATCACAAGATAGACTCCAAGGAAAACCAGCAGCGAAGCCATCCCCTTGCTCCACCCGAACACGTCCATCCCCATCCCCACCGCTGCGATCGAAGCGACGAGCGGCTGCAGGTAATTGTACATGCTGACCACCGTCGGGCGCAGGGATTTCTGTCCGGGCGGGATCAGCAGGTAAGCGACAAAGGTGGCCAGGACAACGACGTATGCGATCCGGATCACCATGTCCGGCGGCAGGGCGGCATACGGGACGGACGCTACATCGCGCCAGCAGAACGGCAGACTGACCACCGTGGCATAGAGAAACATCCACTTCATGGACGTGATGGCGCCGTATCGGAGAATCAGTTTTTTGAACGCCGTCAGGTAGAGGGCAAAAGCGGTGCAGCTCAACAGGCACAGCCCGTCGCCGAGGCTGTCTGTGCCGCCGGAAGGGACGGCGTTTCCGCTGAAAATCAACAGCAGCGCGCCCGCCGCGCCCGCCAGGACCCCTCCTGCCTTTTTCCACGTGATCGGCTCGCGGAGGAAAAAGACGGCCAGGATCATGGTCAGTATCGGAACGGTCGTCGTGATGACCGACGCATTAATGGGCGAGGTCATCGAAAGTCCCACAATAAACGACATCTGGTTAATCAGTATTCCGAACATGGAGGCGACGAAAAACAGGAAAATGTCGCGCCGGGCGACCCGCTCCCTTGCCACGAACAGGGAGGCGAGCCAGAAAAGCGCCGTCGCGCCGGCAAACCGGAAAAACGTCAGCGCCAGGGGAGAGGTATCGCCGTCGGCGAGGACGGCTTTGGACACGGGCGTGTTCAGTCCGAAAATAAGATAGGCAGCGAGAAGCGCCGCATGACCCTTGAAATTTTTATCCTCCATCGTCGTGAATTTGCCTGCAAAAGTACACATTCCTTTCCCTGCATGAGATGCGGTGTATCCTGTTTTTTTCGACGCGCCGGCGCACGGCCGGCGAAAGCGCCGCCTAAATTACTGATAATAAGAAATCCGAAGGAGGCAACTGTTTTGAATATACGGGAAACAGGGTTCGTTTTTGGCAGGGTCTGCCCGCCGGCTTTAACGGGAAATATTCAGTTGGCAGTTTCCAATAACTTATGGTCAAAATGTAATTTTTCCGATTTTTTAGGGTTGAAAAAGGATATGCGTATGAATAAATTTCTATATTTGCCGAGCGAAAAAATTAGGATGTACAAAAAAAATCAATGTGGAGATGGATGTAAAAATTCAAGAATTGACCGACAAGATTTATCGTGAAGGAGTAGAAGAAGGGAAAGCAGAAGCGAACCGGCTTGTCTCCGAAGCTAATGAGCAAAAACAGGCCATTCTCAGGGAAGCGGAAGAGACGGCAAAACAGATCGTGGAAACGGCAGAAAAGCAGGCTGCTGAATGGAAGAAAAATACGGAAGCCGAGTTGCGGCTGTTTGCCTCCCAGTCGGTGGAAGCGCTGAAAAGCGAAGTGGCCAATCTGATCACGGGAAAAGTGGTGTCGGAAAACATAAAGCCCGTAGTGGCAGACCGCGTTTTTATGCAGCAACTCATTCTGGAAATTGCGCGGGGATGGGTGACGCAGGATGGCATAACCGTCCGGACGGCGGATGCGCAGGCCCTGACCGCTTATTTTGAAAGCAACGCCAAAGAATTACTGAACCGGGGCGTACAAATCGAAAAGGTGAATGGAAAAGACACCTCCTTCACCGTCGCGCCGGCCGACGGGTCGTATAAAGTCACTTTCGGAGAAGAAGAATTTATGGCTTTCTTCAAGGAATTTCTGCGTCCGCAATTAGTAGCAATGCTGTTCTGACTGACATGCGCAGCGAGTATTATTACCTGATTGCAGGGCTTCCCAATATTTCAATAGAAGACAGCAAATTGCCTTATACCGTCCTTGCCTTTCGAGAGGAAGTGGAGGGTCAGCTTTCGGAAGCCGACCGGATCTTGTTGCGCCTGCTTTTCCTGAAATTTGACAACAGGAATCTGCTGGAACAGATCCGGCGCCCGGACTACAGTCCCGACCCGCAGGGGAGCATTACGCCGGACGAATTTGACGAACTGCTCCGGGATCCGGAACAGCCGCTGTCCGGCGACGGGAAGAAGGAGATTCCGGATTACATGAAGGAATTTATCCGTATGTACCGGTCGGCAGAGGAAAAGGGAGAACAGGGCGTCATCCTGTGGGAAGACTGTCTGGCGGCGCTGTATTACGCGTACGCCATGCAGTGCGGAAACGAATTTGTCGCCGCATGGTTCGAGTTGAATCTCAACCTGAACAACTTCCTGACCGCTGTCACCTGCCGCAACTGCGGGCTGAACCGGGCCGACAGCATCGTGGGCGACAGTGAATATGCGCAGTTGTTCCGCACTTCCGGCGCGCGCGATTTCGGACTGGGCGACACATGGGAATACCTGCCCGCCGTGCAGCGTATCGCCGAAGAATCAAACCTGCTCGTGCGCGAAAGAAAAATCGACCGCTTGAAATGGGACTGGCTGGAAGAACATACCATCTTCAGGACGTTCACCGTCGAAAGCCTGCTCGCCTGGCTGTTAAAGCTGGAGATGATCGAACGCTGGACGAAGCTCGACCGGACGGCAGGCGAACAGACGTTCCGCCGGTTGATCGGAGTAATGAAAACGGGCAGCGACAGCGCCCTGAAAGAATTTAAACGAAACAATAAAAAATAATGTATGGCTACGAAAGGTATAGTCAAGGGAATCGTATCCAATCTGGTAACCCTGGAGGTAGACGGCCCGGTTTCCCAAAATGAAATCTGTTACATCTCCGTCGGAGGCGTCAGGCTGATGTCGGAAGTCATCAAAATCATCGGACAGAATGCGTATGTACAGGTGTTTGAGAGTACGCGCGGCATGAGCGTAGGCGACGGGGCCGAATTTGCCGGGCACATGCTGGAAGTCACGCTCGGCCCCGGCATGTTGTCGCGCAACTACGACGGCTTGCAGAACGACCTCGACAAGATGGAAGGCGTATTCCTCCGTCGCGGAGAATACACCTTCGCGCTTGACAACGACAGGCGATGGCAGTTCAAACCGCTGGCCAAGGCGGGCGACAGGGTATCGGCCGGCCACTGGCTGGGCGAAGTCGAAGAGAACGTCCAGCCGCACAGGATCATGGTCCCCTTTGCGCTGGAAGGCGCGTACACGCTTAAGACGCTGGCTGCCGAAGGCGAATATACGATTCGGGACACCATTGCCGTCCTCGTCGCCGAAGACGGTAAGGAGATCGAAGTGACCATGACGCAGAAATGGCCGGTGAAGCAAGCCATCCTCTGCTACCGGGAAAAGCCCCGCCCCTACAAACTGCTCGAAACGGGCGTGCGTACGATTGATACCGTCAATCCGATTGTGGAAGGCGGCACCGGATTCATCCCCGGCCCCTTCGGTACGGGAAAGACCGTCATGCAACATGCCATTTCCAAACAGGCCGAGGCCGATATTGTCATCATTGCCGCCTGTGGCGAACGCGCCAACGAGATCGTGGAGATATTTGCCGAGTTTCCGCACCTGATTGACCCGCATACCGGCCGTAAACTGATGGAGCGTACGATTATCATCGCCAATACGTCCAACATGCCCGTGGCCGCCCGCGAAGCGTCGGTCTATACGGCGATGACGATTGCCGAATATTACCGCAGCATGGGACTGAAGGTGCTGCTGATGGCCGATTCGACATCGCGCTGGGCGCAGGCCTTGCGCGAGATGTCGAACCGGCTGGAAGAACTGCCCGGCCCGGACGCTTTCCCGATGGATTTGTCGGCCATTGTCGCCAACTTCTATGCCCGTGCGGGATACGTGGCGCTGAACAACGGCGCAACCGGTTCGGTGACGTTTATCGGAACGGTGTCGCCCGCCGGCGGCAACCTGAAAGAACCGGTGACGGAAAATACAAAAAAGGTGGCGCGCTGTTTCTACGCCCTCGAACAGGAACGCGCCGACCGCAAGCGCTATCCGGCCATCAATCCCATCGACAGCTATTCCAAATACCTGGAATATCCCGAATTTCAGGAATACATTGCGCAGCATGTTTCGAAGACGTGGATTGAGAAGGTGAACGAGATCAAGACCCGCATGTTGCGCGGCAAGGAAATTTCGGAACAGATCAACATCCTCGGCGACGACGGCGTGCCGGTAGACAATCACGTGACGTTCTGGAAATCGGAACTGATTGACTTCGTGATTTTGCAGCAGGACGCCTTCGATCCCGTCGACGCGGTGACGCCGCTCGAACGTCAGGAGTTCATGCTGGACAGGGTGGTGAACCTCTGCCGTGCCGAATTTCGGTTTGAAGCCTTCACCGACGTGGCGGACTATTTCAAGAACCTGATTAATATCTTCAAGCAGATGAATTACTCCGAATACAAAAGCCAGCAGTTTGACGGCTTCGACCGCCAGCTGGACGAACTGCTTAATGAGCGAAAAGAAAATTAATACGATATGGCGACAAAAGCATTTCAAAAGATATATACGAAGATTACCCAAATCACGAAAGCAACCTGTTCGCTCAGGGCGACGGGCGTAGGGTACGACGAGCTGGCCTCCGTCAACGGCAAGCTGGCTCAGGTAGTGAAAATCATCGGCGACGAAGTCACGCTGCAGGTCTTTTCCGGCACGGAAGGCATCCCGACCAATGCCGAGGTGGTCTTTATGGGCAAGGCGCCCACGCTGAAAGTGAGCGGACAGCTGGCCGGGCGTTTCTTCAATGCTTACGGTGATCCGATCGACGGCGGACCGGTCATTGAGGGCGAGGAAGTCGAAATTGGCGGTCCGTCGGTGAATCCCGTCCGCCGCAAGCAGCCGTCGGAACTGATTGCCACCGGCATAGCGGGCATCGACCTGAACAATACCCTCGTTACGGGACAGAAGATTCCCTTCTTCGCCGATCCCGACCAGCCCTTCAATCAGGTGATGGCCCTGGTCGCCCTGCGTGCCCGGTCGGACAAAATCATCCTCGGCGGCATGGGAATGACCAACGACGATTACCTGTTTTTCAAGAACACGTTCAGTCATGCCGGCGCGCTGGATCGCATTGTCAGTTTCATCAACACCACGGAAAATCCGTCGGTCGAGCGGCTCCTGATTCCCGACATGGCGCTGACGGCGGCGGAATATTTTGCCGTGCGGAAGCATGAAAAGGTGCTGGTGCTGCTCACCGACATGACGAACTACGCCGATGCCCTGGCCATCGTGTCGAACCGGATGGACCAGATCCCCTCGAAAGATTCCATGCCCGGCTCCATCTATTCCGATCTGGCGAAGATCTATGAAAAGGCCGTGCAGTTCCCCGACGGCGGCAGTATTACGATTATCGCCGTGACAACGCTTTCGGGCGGCGACATCACCCATGCCGTGCCCGACAATACGGGATACATCACCGAAGGACAGCTCTACCTCCGCCGCGACAGCGACGTGGGCAAGGTCATCGTCGACCCCTTCCGCAGTCTCTCGCGCCTGAAACAGCTGGTCACCGGCAAGAAAACGCGCGAAGACCATCCCCAGGTGATGAATGCCGCCGTACGCCTCTATGCCGATGCCGCCAACGCAAAAACCAAACTCGAAAACGGCTTCGACCTGACGGACTACGACAACCGTGCCCTGGCCTTTGCCAGGGATTATTCGGAAAAACTGCTGGCCATCGACGTGAATCTCGACACAACCGAAATGCTCGACGTGGCGTGGAGCCTGCTTGGCCGGTATTTTACACCGGCGGAAGCCAACATCAAGCAGGAACTGGTAGACCGATACTGGAAGACGATCAGCTAATGCAAGCCAATGGCCATCAAGTTTCAATATAACAAGACCTCGCTTCAGCAGTTGGAGAAACAGCTGAAAATGCGCGAACGCTCGCTGCCGACCATCAAGAGCAAGGAGAGCGCCCTGCGCATGGAGGTGACACGTACCAGAGACGAAGTACATGCGCTGGAGATCCGGCTTGAAAACGAAATCCGAAGCTACGAAAACATGGTGGTACTGTGGAACGAGTTCCGGCCGGATTTAATCAGCGTCAGAGACGTATCCCTGTCGACGAAGAAGATTGCCGGCGTCGTAGTTCCCGTATTGGGAGAAATTGATTTTGAAATCAAGCCCTACAGCCTGTTCAACATGCCCTCCTGGTTCGCCGGCGGTATCGAACTGCTCAGGGGGCTGGCGCGAACGGGTATCGAAGCTGAATTTTCGATGATGAAGCTGGAATTGCTGGAACATGCGCGGAAGAAGACGACACAGAAAGTGAACCTGTTCGAGAAAGTGCAGATTCCGGGATACAGGGATGCCATCCGGAAAGTGAAACGCTACATGGAAGACGAGCAGAGCCTGTCCAAAGCTTCGCAGAAAATCATGCGCGCCAATCAGGAAAAACGGAGGCTAAAAGAGGAGGAAGTAGCCGTATGATTGTAAAAATGAGCAAATACGCCTTTGTGGTGTATCACAGGGAATATGAACCCTTCCTGAAACAGCTGCGCGAGATTGGGGCCGTGCATGTTCAGGAAAGGAAACCGGTCGGCGACGTGGCGGAGAGCCAGCAACTGCTGGCCGAACGCAAACGCCTCCGGACGCAGCTGCTTTTCCTGGAAAAGCGGCAGAACGAAGCGTGGAAGGCAGACGGAAAGAACAGGCGAACGCCGGCGCCGGCGCGCCGCATCACCAAAGAAGAAGGAGCCGCCCTGCTGAACGAAATCGAACAGATCGCCGAACGGCTGATCCGGCAACAAACCCTCAGGCAGTCGCTGGAAAAGGACGCCGCCCTGCTGTCGGTATGGGGCGAGTTCGACTATGCCAGCCTCGACCGCCTGCGGCAGGCCGGATATGAAGTCGCGTTTTTTACCAGTCCGGCCTCCGGATTCGACACGGCATGGGAAGACCGTTATCATGCGATTCGGATCAGCCAGGTGCAGTCGACACTCTATTTCCTCACCGTCACGCCGGAAAATGCGCCGCCGGAAATCAGCGCCGAGCGCGTCCGGCTGCCGGAATACGACTTGAGCGAACTCCGCCGGCGCATGGCTGCGGAACGGGAATATACGGCCGAACTGAACCGGAAACTGACGGACATGGCCTTCCACGACTTCCATTCGCTGAAAAGTTACGACAACCTGCTGCTCAACGAAGCGGCCGCAGCAAACGTACGCCTGTATACGGACAGTGAGGCGGACGACAAACTGCGGCTGCTCGAAGGATGGATTCCGGTGACGCAGGAAAAGAAAATGGAACAGGCGCTTGCGGCGGCGGGCTATTTTTCCCGGAAACTGGAAGTGACGCCCGAAGACGATGTCCCCATCCAGTTCAGGAACAATGCCTTTTCGCGTCTTTTTGAGCCGATCAGCCGGCTGTATATGCTGCCCAGGTACAGCGAACTGGACATGACACCCTTTCTGGCGCCCTTCTTCATGGTCTTTTTCGGGCTGTGTCTGGGCGATTCGGGATACGGACTGTTGCTGCTGCTGGTTGCGACGGGCGCGAAACTGTTTATGTCCCGGAAACTGCCGGACTCGATAAGGCCCGTGCTTCCGCTGGTACAGGTGTTGGGGGCGTCGACGCTATGCTGCGGCTTGCTGACCGGCGCGTTTTTCGGCACGAATGTGTATGACTGGGGTATTCCGGCGCTGGACTGGCTGAAGGGAAAAGTGTTGATGGGCAATCACGAAAGGTTCAGGATGGCGCTGCTGCTGGGGGGCGTACAGATTCTTTTCGGCATGGGCCGGAAGGGGGCAACCCGGATCATCCAGTTCGGTTTTGTTCACGCGCTGTCCACCATCGGATGGATTATCCTGCTGGTGAGCACGGGCGTGGCCGCTCTGTTCCCGGGCGTGGCGCCGATGTTCGGAACCGTACACCTGGCGCTGGCGGGTGTAGCCGCCGTTCTGATTTTTCTGTTCAACTCGCCGGGAAAAAACATTTTCCTGAACATCGGGCTGGGCGTATGGGATGCATATAACATGGCGACCGGACTGCTGGGCGATGTACTGTCGTATGTCCGTCTGTTCGCGCTTGGACTTTCGGGCGGTATCCTGGCCGGCGTATTCAACAGCCTGGCCACGGGGATGCGTCCCGACAACGCCATATTAGGTCCGGTCGTCATGGTGCTGATACTGCTGATCGGACACGCCCTCAATATCTTTATGAATGTACTGGGAGCCGTCGTACATCCGATGCGCCTCACGTTCGTGGAGTTTTTCAAGAACGCCGGATACACGGGAGGCGGGAAAGCATATCAACCTTTTAAATGGAATTAATTAATCAAGTAACAATACATAATTTTTTAGACTATGGAAATGAATTTATTATTGGCGTATGCAGGTATTGCCGTGATGCTCGCTCTGTCGGGAATCGGAAGTGCATACGGCGTCACGATTGTAGGAAGCGCGGCGATCGGCGCGATGAAAAAGACGGACGGCGCGTTCGGCAATTTTCTGGTGTTGACGGCGCTTCCGGGCACGCAGGGGTTATATGGATTTGCAGGATACTTCATGTTTCAGAACATTTTCGGCCTGCTCACCTCTTCCATTACGGGCCTCCAGGCGGCGGCCGTGTTTGGCGGCAGCGTGACGATGGGACTGGTCGGTCTGTTTTCGTCCATCCGTCAGGGCAAGGTATGCGCCGACGGCGTTGCTGCCATGGGGCAGGGACATGACGTGTTTACAAACACCCTGATCCTGGCCGTATTTCCGGAACTGTACGCCATCGTTGCGCTGGCAGCTGTCTATTTGATAGGCGCTGCCGTCGTGTGAAACGCGGGCGTTTTTCCCGGTGAAGGAAAAAGGGGCTGCCTCAAACGCCAAATTCC
>JAIRXI010000349.1 GCA_031268395.1 Tannerella sp.
CTGGGATGGGAATCCACCTCGCAGTGGAACACGGGCTTTGAATCGGCCTGGCTCGGCAACCGGATTTTCCTCGACCTCGACCTTTATTTTTCACGTACCACCAACCAGATTTTCGACCGCAACATTCCGGTGATGACCGGTTTCAGGCAGATGAAATCGTCGATGGGCGAGATCGGCAATACGGGCGTTGAACTGACGCTCCGCACGGTGAACGTTGAAAACCGCGACCTGACATGGAGGACGGGAGTTACTTTCTGGCTAAACCGCAACAAGCTGATTCATCTCTACGGCGACGACATCGACGGCGACGGCAAGGAAGACGACGATATCGGAAACAGCCGTTTTATCGGCAAGTCGCTGGGCGCCATTTACGGCTGGGTGCAGGACGGCATCGTGCAGGAAGGCGATGCGGCCTATATTCAGATGACCGGCGCAACGCCCGGATCGCCCAAGTACAAAGACCTGGACAACAATGGCGTTATCAACGACGATGACCGTGAAATTCTGGGTTACACGGTACCCAACTACAAACTGAACATGAGTAATACGCTTACGTACAAAAACTGGGAACTGTACGCTATGTTAACCGGAACGTTCGGCGGCGGCGGATATTATTTGAAAAGCAATACCTCGGCCTACAGGATTAATACTGGAGCAGATTTGCGCAGCAATCATATTTATATCCCCTGGTGGACTCCCGAAAACAAAAGTAATGTTTACCCGTCGGCAACGTTTAGCGGCGACGGACGTTTCCTCGGATTACAAAGCCGGACATTCGTGCGGCTACAGGACGTCACGCTGTCTTATCATTTCCGCGAACCGTGGGTAAAGAGGCTGAAAATGGAGAACCTGAAAATATTCCTGACCGGAAAGAATCTCTTTACCCTTACCGATTGGGTAGGCGGCGACCCGGAAGTAGGCGCCGTCGCGTATACAGGCGATTATCCCGTGCTGACCGCCTTCTCGCTGGGCGCTAATATTAGTTTTTGACATTTATATATCAAGGTAATTATGAAAAAGATAAACAGATTATTCGTCCTGCTGACCGTATTGGCGGCATGGACAGGTTGCAACGACGAAGCGTTTCTGACGGAAAAGCCGGAAACGTTCTATACGGTAGACAATGCCTTTTCGACTTCGGAACAGGTCGATCAGATCGTGGTCGCCTGTTATTCTCAAATTCGCACGATGTTTTGCATGGCGGAAGAGAACAATACGGCATTTGTTTTCCGTGGCGGTAGCGGCACAGATATGTACGACGTATCCATCGTCCGTCGCGGTAATCGCTTCAACGACTACGGCATTCTGAATCCGTCAGCGGCAGAATTTTATAATAACTATTCGCACTGGTACCAGTTGATTTCCAAGGCGAACCTGGCATTATATGCCGCCGAGTTACCGCAAATCACCTGGGCGTCGACAGCCGACAAGACTTATGCAACGGCGCAGGCGCGATTCTTCCGCGCATTCTGTTACCGTAACCTCGGTGAATTATACGGAGGCGTGCCCGTTGTTACGGAAATCGCGACGTCGCCACGCTATGATTTTGAAAGGACAACCCGTGTAGAAACATACCAGTTCGCTATTGACGAACTGGAAGCCATCCTGAACGACCTGCCCGAGACGACGGCAACGCCCGGACGGCTGGTGCGCGGTGCAGCGCAGCATAACCTCGCCCTGTTGTATATCGACAGGGGCGTGGCGCTCGAAGAAGAAGGCAAGGCGAGCGAAGCCCAAACCGCCTTCGACAAATCCATCTCTTATGCCAGCCAACTGATAGACGGAGGACTGTACAGCCTGATGACCGAACGTTTCGGCAGCCGGAAAGACGAAAATCCCGAATTCTACTATGCCGCTACCGTGGCAGAGCAAACACCCGATCGCCTGTATTCGGCTGTCGGTTATCCGCTGGAAGGAAATGTTTACTGGGATTTGTTTCAGGAAGGCAACCAGAACTATCAGGAAGACAATCGGGAGGCTATCTGGGTCGCGCAGATTGATTATGCTGCTTACAGGACGGAAGACAAACAATCTTTCCTTCCATACACCCGTGAATTCGGGATGGCGATGCGCGACGTTATATCTGAGCATATACAAGGCATGCTTGAGGATCAGGGCGGACGTGGCATCTTGTGTGTCATCCCGACTTTCTATACCCGCGATATCATTTACGAAGGCAAATGGGGCGATGATTTGCGCAACTCCGAATCCGTACATCGGAGAATCATCCTTGGGAATGTGGCTACTTCGCCTTATTTCGGCAAACCGATTCCCTGGAGCGTACTTTACCGTGACGGAGAAAACCAGGAGGCTGTTAATACTGCTGAAACATACGGTTACCCGATATCCTGCAAGATAGCGACGGATAAATACACCGGACTGGCTGACGGGGAAATCCGCAGTAACCTGTTCCGCGACGAATACCTGATTCGCCTGCCGGAAACCATCCTGCTTCGCGCCGAAGCCAAATGGCGCAGGGGCGACAATGCGGGGGCGGCCGCCGACGTCAACCTGCTGCGCGCACGCTCCAAATGCGGTTACATGGTGCAGGCTTCGGACGTCAACCTCGACTTGATTCTTGACGAACGCGCACGCGAACTCGTCTACGAGGAAACGCGCTGGAACACCCTGTTACGCATGGGCGGGACAGTGGCCGTCGACCGCATCAAAAAGTATGCCTACTGGGACGACCCGCGCGCCACGCTGACGAAGAACTTTAACCTGTGGCCGATTCCACAAGCCGTGATCGACACAAATAAAGACATTCCCATGCAACAGAACCCCGGATGGTAATAATCGGGAGGAATATCCGGCAGATTTTTCTGCCGGATATTCTAAAGATATTATACATTCTCACTGATTATCATAATAAATCATAAATAACAATTGTATGAAAAGTAAATTTAAATCAATCGCATTCATGACTGTTTTTCTGTTGACCGTGCACTGGGTTACGGGGCAGAAACCAAACTCCAGGTTCAACGGCGTACAAATCGGGGTAATTACGTACAGTTACCGCGAACTTCCGGATCAATCCCTGCCCGCTATTCTCGACTGCGTAGTCAAATCGGGTATCAATTCGATTGAATTGTTGGGAGATGCAGTCGAAAGGTATGCCGGCGTTCCGAAAGGAGACAAAGACGCTATCCGTCAATGGCGTACAACAGTATCAATGGATAAATTCAAAGCTGCCCGCAAAATGTTTAAAGACAGGGGAATCGACATTCACATGCTGAATATGGGCGTGGGCGATCTCTCATGGTCGGACGAAGAATTAGACTACGCATTTAGGGCCTGCAAAGCCGTGGGCGCGAAGGGTATCGCGACCGAGATATCGGAAGACGCCGCAAAACGCCTGGCTCCGTTTGCCGACAAGCATAAACTGTATGTCATCTTTCACAATCACGGACAGCCGGGACAGCCGGATTTCAGTTTCGACCGTATCCTGCAACACGGCAAACGTTTGATGCTTAATCTCGACGTCGGCCATTATTTCGGCGCTACCGGAGTACATCCCAACGAGGTGATACAGCGGCTTCACGACCGTATATTCAGCATCCATGTGAAAGATAAAACGTCAAAAACGGCCTCCGCTCCGAACCAAATTCGCCCTTTCGGAAAAGGAGACACGCCGCTTGCAGATATATTTCAACTGATTAAGAAGGAAAACTGGAAAATATACTGCGATATCGAACTGGAATATAAGGTGCCTGCAGATTCGGACCCTGTAAAGGAAGTCATTAAATGCGTGGAATACTGTAAACAAATTTTGCAACAGATAAAATAATTGGCGACAAATAATAAATATTAAAAATATACAACATGAGAAGAAGAGAATTTATAGCTAATTCGGTAATTGCCGGAGCGGGCATATCAATGGGCACTGTCACGGCTTCCCTTAATTCGTGCACGGGAAAAGGCAGTCAAGCCGGAGTAACTCCGGAAGAAGTGGGCATGTTTTCCTTTGCGGATACGGCGTCCGACGGTAAACCCCTTAAGGCTGCGCTGATCGGTTGCGGCAACAGGGGTACAGGCGCTGCAACACAATTTCTGAAATCAGGCCCGCAAGTATCCATCATTGCGCTGGCGGATGTTTTTCCCGACAGGATGGCGTCGTGCCGGGAAATATTGAGGGATCAACATCGGAACGAGGTGAATGAGGCTTGTTGCTTCATCGGGTTCGATGCGTACCGGAAGGTGCTGGAGATGCCGGAAGTGGAAGTTGTCCTGCTGTGTACGCCGCAACATTTCCGGCCGCAGCATTTTGCGGCGGCAATCGAAGCCGGAAAACATGTCTTTATGGAAAAACCCTGC
>JAIRXI010000358.1 GCA_031268395.1 Tannerella sp.
CGGACGCGCAAATACAACTTTACGCATGTCAGCAAGACCGGGCCGGTCGAATCGTCCGGGACGTCCATGCAGGACTATCACAACCTCTGGCCGATCCCCTTCGCGGAGATCGAACGGAATATTGATGCCGTCATGGAACAGAATCCGGGATATACGAACTGATTGAAATGTTATGCGGATTACGCGGAGGCACGCGGTAATTTTCCGGCGACCTCTGTGTAATCCGCTTTTAACGGGAAAAAATTTATACTTTTGTGCACATTAACCCGAGCCCCTGAAAGGAAAGCCGGGGTTGTTTATGTCGGGCATATATCCTTCGGGACATGCATATCAATAGATAGAATTTACTAAAAAACGATGACCTGCAGATTGATTTACTTACTGATTACGCTCGGATGGTTATGTCAGGGCTGTATCTCCGGCAACCGTATGCCGATCGACCGCGAGGCGCTGGTCGGGCGGCACGCCGTGACGCTCGACACGCTTTCCGGTACCGAACTGCTGCAGGTCGGCAACGGTGAAATTGCGTTCGGCATCGACGCCACGGGATTACAGACGTTTCACGGCAACGCCATGTCACACTGGGGCTGGCATTCCGTACCCTGTCCGGTAGCGGGCGGACACGCCGCGCTCCGGTTGCAGGACTATGACTTCCACGGACGCACCCTTTCCTACCGTTCCTCGTCCAAAGGCCAGGAAGCGCTGTATGCCTGGATGCGCGAAAACCCGCACCGGACTTGCCTCGGACGACTGCGTTTCCTGATCGAAAAAGACGGCGGGCGGCTTATTGAGCCGGTCGACGTGGAGAATATCCGGCAAACGCTGAATATGTGGGAAGGCGTCATTGAAAGCCGTTACACTGTCGGAGGCATACCCGTTCGCGTGCTGACCTGCGTCGAGCCGGAAACGGGAAGCCTGGCGGTGAAGGTGCAAACGGCGCTTTTGAAAAACGGGCGTTTGCGGGTAGAATGGACGTTCCCCTACGGGCATCCGGGCCATACCGGCGCCGACTGGAGCAAACCGGAGGCACACACGACTGTACTCCTGTCTGCCGGCAACCGCCGCGCCAACCTGCTGCGGCAGATGGACCACATGCGCTACCATGCCTCCATGACCTGGGAGGGAACGGCAACACTGGAGGAAACCGCGGCGCATCAATTCATCCTTGCACCCGGCGCAGAAGCGGAGACGCTGTCGTTCACCGTGCATTACGCGACAGAAAAAACGGCCGCCGCGCTTCCTTCCTTCGACAGCGCGATACGGGCGTCGAAAAAATACTGGCAAACGTTCTGGAAGACCGGCGGCGCGGTTGACCTGTCCGGTAGCCGCGACCCGCGCTGGAAAGAACTTGAACGGCGCATCGTGCTCTCGCAATACCTGCTTGCCGTCAACGAAGCCGGCTCGCATCCGCCGCAGGAAAACGGACTTCTCAATAACGGACATGACGGGTGGAACGGCAAGTTTCACCTGGAGATGCACTGGTGGCACGGCGCCCATTACGGACTGTGGAACCGCTGGCCGATGATGGACAGAAGTTTGAACTATTATCATGACATTTTACCCAAAGCAAAGAAACTTGCCGCATCGCAGGGATTCGCCGGCGCACGCTGGCCCAAAATGGCTGGACCTGACGGCGAAGACTCCCCGTCCGGCATCGGGCCTTTACTGATTTGGCAGCAGCCGCATCCCATCTTTTATGCCGAACTGGAATACCGCCTGTCTCCCACAAGGGAAACGCTGGAGAAATGGCAAGACATCGTGCAGGAATCGGCCGAATGTATGGCCTCTTTCGCCGTGTTCGACACGACGGCGCAGCATTACGTACTTGGCCCGCCGCTGGCTACCGTCCCGGAAAACAGCAACTACCGGGAATCACGGAATCCGACGTTCGAACTTTCCTACTGGCGCACCGGCCTCCGCTGGGCGCAGACGTGGCGCGAACGGCTGGGTTTGCCGCGCGAACGGCGCTGGGACGACGTCATGGCGAGGCTTGCGCCCTTACCCGTCGAAAACGGCGTCTACTTATTGCAGGAAAATATGTTCGACACCTATACAAAAATGAACTGGGAACATCCGTCGCAGATTGGGCCTGGCGGCGTGTTGCCGGGCGACGGCACAGATGCGGCGACGGTAAGGCGCACGGTACGCAAAGTGTGGGAAACCTGGCAGTGGGACAGGTGCTGGGGCTGGGATTTCCCGATGATGGCGATGGCGGCGGCGCGCAACGGCGAGACGCAAATAGCCGTCAATGCGCTGTTGCATCCTTCGGGTAAGAACCGCTATGATGCCGTCGGGCTGAACCCCGGAGGCAGGTTGCTGTATTTCTCGTCCAATGGCGGCCTGCTGTATGCTGTTGCCATGATGGCAGCCGGCTGGGATGGCGCACCCGCTGCACATGCGCCCGGATTCCCGGATAATGGCGACTGGACGGTGCGTCATGAAGGACTGTCGGTTGCTCCGTAGCGGCTGGCACAGGGCCGCATGAACAAAAAGATAAAACCAACATACGAAGAATAATGAACAGATGGATGATTGTGATTTCCCTGGGGATACTGTTAGCCCTGGGGAACTGTCCGGCGGCGAACGCCGTGACGGAAGAAGACAGGCAGGATTTGCCCGACCGGTTTGCCCGGCAGGAGCCGGAAGGAGGGAGTATCTCACTCTACTGGCTCAACGGCGAACTGAACGGCGAGACGCTCAAACAGCAAATCGAGCTTCTCCGACAAAACGGTTTTGCAGGCATTGCCCCCCTGCCGATGCGCTCTACCCGGCCCGAATATCTGAGCCGCGCGTATTTTGAACTGTACCGCTCCATGCTCGACGAACTGGCTGCGCGAGGCATGGAACTGATGTTCTACGACGACTGCGATTTCCCCACCGGGACAGCCGGCGGTCGAATGAAGGAGGTGCATCCCGACAAACTGATTAAATACCTGACGCGCGTCGACACCACGCTCCGGGGAGGCGAAACCCGCGTCATCGACATCCCCGACGGGCAAGGGATGCGTTTCTGCCAGTTGATGAGCGCATGCATTTCAGGAACGGGAGAAACGGGACGGACCTCCATCTCGGACAACGTGAACGTCCGCCCGGCAGCAGACGGTTTCGTCGCGCAGGTCGAACTGCCCGCCGGCGAATGGCGCCTGCAACTGTTTCTTTGCTGCTCCGACAAAAACGCCCGCCTGGTAGATTATCTTGATCCCGACGCCGTCGGCAAACTGATGGAGTTGACCTACGGAGCTTATTACCGACTGTTTCCCGAACATTTCGGGACAACGATTCGCACGACCTTCTACGACGACCATGCCTATTACCAGGCCCCCGGCGCTGCGGAATGGACGGACGGTTTCAACGAAAAATTCAAGGAAAGCTACGGTTTTCCGCCCGATACGCTCTATCCCTCGCTGTTTGAAAACACGGGCGGTGGCGATGCGGCCGGCCGCGTGGCGATGTACGGCGTGCGCGACCGGATGAACGCCGAAGGATATCCGCGCGTCGTGTCGCAGTGGGCGGCCGCACACCGGATGGCCTGTTCCGGACATCCTGCCGGGACATACCGTCCGAATCCGCTGCAGCTGATGGGCGACGGACTGCTCTATTTCAAGCATCAGGACATCCCGCTGTGCGACTACATCCACTTTCTCAGGCAGGGCATCGACGGGTTCAACATACCTGCGTCGGCGGCCTACAATTACGACCGCGACATTCTGTATTGCGAGATATACGGCAACTTCCAGCCGGACTCCTGCAACGACGGCGACATGCTTTACCGCGCGGCAATGGACGTCTACGCCCGCGGCATCAACAAACTCATTCCCCACGGCACCTGGTACGACGATGCGCAGGTAGCCATCGCCCCCGAAATCTCCTGGCGCAATCCACGCATGGCGACACGCCTGAAGGACTACAACCGGTGGGTATCGCGCTGCGAGATGATTCTCCAGCACAGCCGGCACGTCGCGCAGGTCGGGATCCTGTATCCGATTGCCGACATGCAGTCGCATTATCATTTTGGCGAATATGCCATCACGAACGGCCGGGAATCGATTCGCGGAAACCGGTATTTCGACCTCATCGGCACGATGACGCGAAAATTGCGGGTGGATTATACGCTGATTCATCCGGAAACGCTGGACGAGCGGTGTGTCGTTGGGGAAGACGGCGTGCTGAGGCTGGACAATCCGAAAAACTACGAGGAATACCGGCTGCTGATTGTGCCCTGGTGCCGCACGATTCACGTCTCCAACCTGGCAAAGGTCAAGGACTGTGCCGACCGGGGCGTCAACGTGCTGTTCATGGGACATTATCCGGAAAAATCGGCCGAATTTGCGGGCGACGAAGCGGTGCAGCGTCTTGTCGACGAGCTGAAGCATCATCCCGGCGTCCATTTCATGGACGACCTTGACGAAGAGAAACTGGAAGAATTTATCCGCGGGCACATAGACCTGAACGTTCGGGTGGAACAGGTAAGGGAAACCGGCGGAACCTCGACGGCGCCTGCCGGAAGACCCGCCGCGTTCCGGGACAGGGAATGTGCCTTCAATGTCATTCACAAAGTCAGGGACGGCATGGATTTCTTCTTTTTCGGCAACCCGACGGACGACGGCCTGACGGCGGAGATCAGTTTCGCGGACGGTTTCGGGAAGGGTAAACGTGTCGAGTTGTGGAATCCGCATACGGGCAAAATCGAAAAGCTCCATCCGGTGCAAACGCAGGACGGGAGACTGCGGATTACGCTTCCGCTCGAACCGGTACAGAGCCGGTTTATTACGGTCAGATGATTTACAGATAGCATTTAAAATAAGAAAACGATGAATTACAAATGGATTTACTTACTGATTACGGCCGGATGGCTATGGCAGAGTTGCGCCTCCGGCAGCCGTGCGCCGATTGACCGCGAAGCGCTGGTCGGACGGCACGCGGTGACGCTCGACAGCCTTTCCGCCGCCGAACTGTTGCAGGTCGGCAATGGAGAAATTGCGTTCGGCATTGACGCCACCGGGTTACAGACGTTTCACGGCAACGCCATGTCGCACTGGGGATGGCATTCCGTGCCCTGTCCGGTAGCGGGCGGGCACGCCGCGCTTAAGTTGCAGGACTATGATTTTCACGGACGCACGCTCTCCTACCGTTCCTCGCCCAAAGGCCAGGAAGCGCTTTATACCTGGATGCGCGAAAATCCGCACCGGATTTGCCTCGGACGGTTGCGTTTCCTGATTGGGAAAGAGGACGGTCAGCTTATCGAATCCGGCGACGTGAAGAATATCCGGCAGACGCTGGACATGTGGGACGGCGTCATTGACAGCCGTTATACGGTTGAGGGTGTACCCGTTCACGTGCTCACCTGCGTTGAGCCGGAAACGGGAAGTCTGGCGGTGAAGGTTCAAACACCGCTTTTAGCGAACGGGCGTTTGCGGGTGGAATGGGAATTTCCTTACGGACATCCGGGCGTGACCGGCGCCGACTGGGACAAACCGGAACTGCACCGGACCATCCTCCTTTCCGGCGACGGTCATCGCGCCGACCTGCAACGCCGGATGGACGGCACGGTGTACCATGCCTCCATTGCCTGGGACGGGACGGCCGAATTTACGGCAGCCGCCGTGCACCGGTTCGTACTGACGCCCGACGCAAAAGCGGAGACGCTGTCGTTTACCGTGCATTACGCGGAGGAAAAAACGGCCGCCGCGCTTCCTTCCTTCGATGGCGCGATGCAGGCGTCGAAGAAAGGCTGGCAGGCGTTTTGGCAGACCGGCGGGGCGATAGACCTGTCGGGCAGCCGCGATCCGCGCTGGAAAGAACTCGAACGGCGCATCGTGCTCTCGCAATACCTGCTTGCCGTCAACGAAGCCGGTTCGTATCCGCCGCAGGAAAGCGGGCTTTTCAACAACAGCGGGTGGTACGGCAAGTTTCACCTGGAGATGCACTGGTGGCACGGCGCCCATTACGGACTGTGGAACCGCTGGCCGATGATGGACAGAAGCCTGAAATGGTATCGCGACGTGTTGCCCGGGGCGAAGGAACTTGCCGCATCGCAGGGTTTCACCGGCGCACGCTGGCCGAAAATGATTGGTCCCGATGCGGAAGATTCGCCGTCGGGTACCGGGCCTCTGTTAGTCTGGCAGCAGCCGCATCCGATTTTCTACGCCGAGCTGGAATACCGCCTGTCTCCGACGAAGGAAACGCTGGAGAAATGGCGGGACATTGTGCAGGAATCGGCCGAATTTATGGCGTCGTTTGCCGTGTTCGACGCGGCGGCGCAGCATTACGTGCTGGGGCCTCCGCTGGCCACCGTCCCGGAAAACAGCCATTACCGGGAATCGTGGAATCCGACATTCGAGCTTTCCTACTGGCGTACCGGCCTCCGCTGGGCGCAGGCCTGGCGCGAACGGCTCGGCCTGCCGCGCGAGCAGCGCTGGGATGATGTGACGGAGAAGCTTGCGCCGTTGCCCGTGCAGGATGGCCTCTATTTGTCGCAGGAGAATATGCCCGACACGTACACGAAAATGAACTGGGAGCATCCGTCGCTGATCGGTCCGGGCGGCATGTTGCCGGGCGACGGTACGGAGGCCGGGACGCTCAAGCGTACCCTGCACAAAGTATGGGAGAACTGGCAGTGGGACAGATGCTGGGGCTGGGATTTCCCGATGATGGCCATGGCGGCGGCGCGCAGCGGCGAGACGCAGATGGCCGTCGACGCCCTGCTGCATCCTTCCGGCAAGAACGGTTATAATGCGGTCGGGCTAAGTACCGGCGGGCCTTTCCCGTATTACCCCTCCAATGGCGGGCTGCTGTATGCCGTTGCGATGATGGCGGCCGGCTGGGACGGAGCGCCCGGCGTTCATGCGCCCGGTTTCCCGGACGACGGCTCATGGACAGTGCGTTTTGAAGCGCTGTCGGTCGCTCCGTAGCCGCAAACCTTCGGACAAATGAACCTCCTTTCCACCTCATTTTAACAACAAAACAACCTCAGTAGCAGCAGGCAGGCATGAACTCCGGCAAAACCTCATTACCTCCTTCTTTATATCCGTACAGGATAAGGAGGTAATGAGGTTTGCCTGTATAGATCATCTGCCTGCTTGCTTGCTACTGAGGTTGTTTTGTTATTTAAAGGAGGTGGAAAGGAGGTTGTCTGTCCGATGAACACATGATTCCAACATGTCCGTTACGCATTTTCCCGGCGCTGCAAGGCGCCACTCCGTGCCCTCCTTTCTTTATAATTAAACACGGAGAACACGGAGACGGTGATCACGTTTTCCCTCCGTGTCCTTCGTGTCCTCCGTGTTTGAATGAATA
>JAIRXI010000005.1 GCA_031268395.1 Tannerella sp.
CCGGCGCGTTCTCTGTTTTGCATGATTTCAGTTTTTGTCCGCAACAGCAAAGTTTCTACCATGGTAGGGTCTTCGATGCGCGAGAGCGCCTTGCGACTTTCGTCTTCGCGCCCTTTCAGGAGCAGCCAGCAGGGTGTTTCAGGCAGGAACCACATGCCGGCAAAAAGAATAATGGCTGGCGCCACACCGATATAAAACATAGGCCGCCAGCAAGAAAGATTCGCATCGTCAGCAAAAAACAGGTCGCTCAGATACGATACAAGGATGCCGATGGTTATCATCAGTTGGAACATCGAGACCAGTCGTCCCCTGATTCGCGCCGGCGATATTTCGGCGATATAAAGCGGTACGGCGAACGACGAAACGCCGATGGCAATGCCCAGAAAAAGTCTCGCCGCAATCAGCTGTGCGGGCGAGACGGCCAGTCCCGACCATAACGCACCTGCGCCAAAAATCACGGCAGACGCCAAAATCACCTTGCGTCGTCCTAACAGGTCGGTGATACGCCCGCAAAACAAAGCGCCGATGATGGCCCCTATCAGGCCGGCTGTCGTAATATTTTCCACCACAGCATCACTGACGCCGAAGTATGGCTGGAAGTAAGGTATCGCGCCGGAAATTACGCCGGTATCAAAACCGAACAGCAGGCCGCCGGTGGCGGCAATCAGGGCGATGAAATAAATCAGATATTTATTGTATGCGGTCTCCATTGTATATTATTTTTATCATATTAGGGTACAAAATTGTTCCAAACCTCTTTCTTCGACTTCGGATCGGGAACGAAACGGAATATTTCCGGGTCTTCCTCAAACAGGGTGTAGATGGGTGTTCCGCCCGTTATGGCCAGATCTTCGTAGCTGCGCGGTGATTTGACAGTCAGTTCGGAGGGATGATAGTGCGGGTTGGCTATCCATTCCAGTTCGTTTCGCCCGTTATAGACCGGAAACCAGGCGATGCCCTGATGCCGTCGCACACCGTCGTAAATGAAGCCATAGTCACGGTCGCACCAGGCGCCGAATGTGAGCGGTTCGTCAAGCGAGGCACTCACGGTGGCGTGTAGCCAGTATGGTGGAACAATGACCACATCGCCGGGCGCAGCCTGTACGGCAAAGCATCGTCCCGGCTCGTCACCGTCTGATTCCTGCATGTAGATGATGGCTTTGCCCGACCATACTTCATACACTTCGGGCGTTGACGATCCACTATAGGAGGAAACTTTGTGAATGTGTCCCTGGCTGCGGACAGGCTCATTGCCGAGCTTTCCGGCAGAATAAGTAACAACGCCGTACAGCAGATGTAATTCGTTCAGCAACCTGCGATGTTCGTTTTTTCCAACATCCATTGCAATGGCATACACCATCTCAGGCCCCTCGCAATGCGGATTCATCAGGCTGCTGCGGATGTCGTCGAGCCGCCGGAGTTCTGCCTGTGGACCGAAGACGTTGCTGCCGTATGTAAATCCCATCGGATTCATCACCGGCTGTATGTCGATTCCCGGATTAAATATGTCTTTCATTGCTCTCATGCCTGATTACGGATATAAGCCTTGATGGTTGCGCAACGCTGTCCTTCCGATTCGCCGGAGGGACGAATGATGTATTCGTCCACGCCTGCCGGTACGATGAACGTTTCGGCATAGTGTACGACAAACGGCTCGAAAGCATTGTGCGGACTTTCGACCGTCGCTTCACGCCCTTCGATAAGGTTCAGCACGTTTACGCCTCCGCCAGTCCGGTGACGCACGGCGCCGGTAAACCGGTGGCGGCGGGTCTCGATAAATTCGCGTTCGTGCAGCCCGGTACGTTCTTCCGTCCAGCCGTCGCCTTTGACGATTTCTTCCGCGCGATTCAGTATTTCCCGTTTTACCCACGATTCCGTACGGTTCCACTGTATCGAGCGCGCTCCGTGGTCGATGTTGAGCGGGCGCGGACGTCCGTCAAGTCCCAGCCGCCCCCAGTCCCAGAGCTTGAAAGTGAAGATAAAGGGCGTTGCACTGATTTCGAGTACCATTGAATTAGCGCCCGAACAGTGGACGGTACCTGCGGGAATCAATATGTGGTCGTGTTTTTTGATGGGATAACGACAGGCGTACTTTTCCGCGTCAAACGTCCCGCTCTTCTGCGCCGTCCGCAAGTCGGATAGCATGGCTTCGGGATTTACGCCGTCCTTCAATCCCAGGTAGACGCAGGCATCGTCGCCCGCGTCGAGTATGTAGTAGCTTTCATCCTGCGTATAGTGCATCCCGAACTTTTCCTGAATATATTCCGTTGGCGGATGCACCTGAAGGCTGAGGTTCCCGCCCTGCATGGTGTCCAGAAAGTCGAAGCGTATCGGAAATTCGTCGCCGAAACGTCCATGCACGGCGTCGCCCAGCAGTTCGCGCGGGTGGGCAAAGACAAGGTCGATGGCCGGAATCTCAAAACGTATGTCGCCGAAACCCAGCAGCAGGCTGTTTTCTTCGGGGACACAGTCGAAACACCAGGCATAGTTGACCGCCTTGCGGTCGAGGTCGAAGACTTCCTTCATCCACTGCCCGCCCCATGGTCCGGGGTCGAAGAAGGGCGCTACGCGGAAGGGACAACCGGCAGCCTTTGCCAGTCCTTCCTCGAACAGGCGGCGGGTAATCATTTTCGGACGTCCCGCCGCGCAGGTGTCCAGAACGTAGTCCCACCGTTTCATCAGCGACTTCTTGAAACGGTCGCAAATGCGCCAGTCTACGAAGAAAGCGCGTTTGTACTGCAGCGAAGCGCGTTCGTCCCGGTTGCCGGCGCCGGTGTTGGCAACCTCGCTACGACGGAAGCGCTGCTGTATTTCCCAGCGCGCCATGTCGGCGTAGATGAGCAACCGGGCATCGGGACACACATGCGCTGCGCCTGTTCCGACGATGAACGTTACATCCGCCTGTTGCGACCGTATCTGCCGGCGGAGATCTTCCGTCCGCACCGGGTCAAAATAGCTGTCGATATTATGACGGGTCATGTAGCCGAACAGTTCGTCGCCGGTAATGTCGTCACGGAAAAAGTTGTTGATTTCAGCCGCCGGTTTCATTGCGCCGGCAGACCGCACGACCGTTGCTTGCTCAAAACGGCTTTGCAGGGCTTCGACGATTTCATCTTCCAGCACGCCTTGATAACATTCGATGACGACGGTCGCCGGCGAACTTCCCGGCGACATCAGCCGGAGTTTTATCCCGTCACAGATGGCGTCCCAGCCGGCCAGGCAATCGTCAGAACGGTCGGATACGCGAATGTACGGATATTTGTCGTAATTGGATTTGTTCATAATGATTCGTTTAGTTTCAATAATCTGTATTCCATGCCGAGTATTGCGGCGCTGTCGCCCAGTCCGGAGACTACGAGGCGGACTTTTCCCGAAGGACACCACGCCAAAGCGTCGACACGCTCTTGCAGAAGGGGTATGATGATGTCGCAGCTTTGCATGATGCCGCCTCCCAGAATCACAATTTCAGGGTCGTAGGCGTGGATGTAGCTGACGATTCCAGCTGCCCAAATGTCCATACAATGATTGCATATCGCAATGGAATCCGCATCCCCTTCTCGCCATAAGGCAAAGAGGCGGCTGAAATTGTATACGTCCGTCTGCTTATGGTATTTATCGGACAGGGTAACATCTTCGCGGATAATTTTCGCAAGGAACGATGACGATGCCAAAGCCTCGACACATCCCTTGTTTCCGCACGAACACCGGCGTCCCCGGTAATCGACAACGAAATGTCCTCCCAGCGAACCGGCCTGGAAATGCTTTCCGTAAAGCGGTTGCCCGTCCAGCACGACGCCCGTGCCGATGCCTGTGCCTATCGTGACCATCACCACGTTTTCATAACCGCGACCTGCGCCGTACCGCCATTCGCCCAGCGTGGCGGCTCGCGCGTCGTTGTCCATGCAGAACGGCAGGCCCCAGCGACGCTTTACCCATGCCGGAAAATCCGTCTCCTTCGCATCGTCGTACTTGTTGTTGGTCGAAACAACCGTAGCGTTCACGGGGTTTACGATACCCGGAAAAGCCAGACCTATCCCCGACAACTGCGACGGAAAGACCTCGTTTTCATTTAGTAAATCGTCGATAACGCTTTCTATATGTTGAAGATTGGATTTTATTGTTTCCGGTTCGGCGGGGAAAGATTTGAATCCGGCAATCTTTCCCGCCTGTACCAGGCCTGTCTTGATGATAGTTCCTCCCAGGTCTATTGCTATGTTGTACATTTGTTTCATATCAATACTAATTCCGGGAAACCTTTTATGCATATCAGTCTGCCGGCAAAGCCGTTTTCAGCTATTTCGCCGTAGTTGTGCCCGGCATCGGACGGCCAGCAGGCGGCAAAAGATAACAGACCGTCGCCGGTGTTTGCGACACGGTGCGCCACGCCTCCGGGTATGTAGTGCAGACTGCCGGGCGACATCTTTTCTGCCCTGACATTGCGCTGCCCGTCCATGAACAGGAGCATGCCCTCGCCGGTCAGTCCCCAGTAAAACTCCGCCCTGTCGCGCGCGGCATGGAAATGTCCTTTTGTCATAAAATATTCGTCGCCGACTTTTCCGGGATACAGCGACGTGATACCAAAATACAAGCCTCCCGGCGTACCTTCGGGTACGGGTAAAAAACTTTTCACTTCATAGACAATGGCGTCCGGCGACATTGCGTCCAAAGCCGCCGTGTCGCGGAAAATACCTTTCAAATCCTTTGCTCTCCGGGTCGCGCTCTCCACACCTTCGCCAATCAGATGATTGCCGGTGAAGAAAAGGGCCGGCTGGTTGATTGTTAAACTGCTCATGGGTGTAATTGTATCGTCACCGTATTTGATTTTTTTGCATCTAATTTCAGCAGGGACGCACCAGACATTGTACCCCAGTCGCCCAGATGTACATATATACCCTTGCAGGATGGGTCAGACAGCGGATCTACTACCAATGAGGCTTCCGTACCCTGTGCATTTACCTGGAAAACAAAAGACAATTTTCCAAACGGAGTGGCAATGTCCTTCAGGCTTGTCTTCATGCCTGCCTGACGCCATCCGGGCGGAAATCCTTCCAACAGATGCAATTCATTACCTCTGTCCAGCGCCAGCAAGTGAACCGCGAGAGTGGAAAAGAGCGCGCTAGCCCAGTTGTGCGGCATGTCACCTACATACTTGCTGGGCGTCAGGTCGCGGGGAGAATGTTCCTCACGCCAGTTGTAGACAGGTGAAGCGTGATTGGCAAAGGCATACAGCGATTCATAAGCCCGCCGGCTTTCGCCCATCCACAGACAGGCGTGTCCGTAAAATCCGGCAAAATAACTCCAGATTCCGTCAATAGCCCAACCGGTGCCCATCACCATGCCTTCCTGAAGTGTGGTGTGCAGCATGTTCATGGTTCCTACGGCCACGGGGTCGTCCTGCGGAAATATCTGTCCCGGATAGACGCTCTGGCAGAAAGCCCACTGTGCACGCTGAGGCAGGGAATGATATTTCGGATCCATCGGTATCGGAAGATAACGGTTTCCAAACGAATCGACGGCCATATCACGTTCGGCCGCCTTTTTGAAGGTGGCGAAGAAGTCGTCGTATTCGGACTGCAAGGCTACGGCATCTTTCTTTTCTCCCAGCCATTCTGCGGCCTGTATCATGGCTTTCAGACCGGCCAGGTTCCAGTAAATATTCGTATATTCCGCCTTATCTTCGGCGCCCCACAATCCGCCGTCAATTTGTCCCGGAGGAATCAGTCCATCGTCCAACGGAATGTTGTTTGTCAAGGTCGTTGCACGCAGTTCCTTAATGAAATCTACCGACTTCAAGAGTTTTGTCCATACGGATTTCAGCCATACCTTGTCCTGCGTCAGCATGGCATGACGGACGCAAGTCCACAACACGATGCCGTTCTCTTTCCAGTAAGTGGGTTCCATGACCTCAAATTTGCCGTTTTCTTTCTGAAAGGATAACGTATATTCTATACCCTCGCGGGCGGCTACCCCCCGGCCGAATACTGTTGCAGCTTCCAACAGGGTTGCACCGTCGGAGATCCATAATCCCCGGTAACAGGTAGGGCCTACCTGAAAGGAAATCTTTCCGTTTTTGATTTCCCGCGCCTGCCAGATGCCTCGCAACGAGGCGTCCGTCAGATGCTGAATCTCCCGGTCGGGCACGGAAATATAACCGTAGGGGATATCCGTACCCGTTTCCCAGTAAGTAATCATTTCGGTTCTGATTTCATTGATTTGGCTTCGCAAGGCGTTCGCATCGTTTTTGAATCTGTCTGCCAATACGGAAGGCCGTCCGTTGTCGTACAGTACGACGATTTGCTTCGTTTCGCCCGGAGCTACCACTACCGGCTCCAAAGCAATCAGTGTCTTGGAATCATTCAGGTTTTGTCTGACCTGTACCGGTTTCAGGTCTGTAATGACCTGGGCTTGACCATGGACAAACGCCGCGCGGCCGGCAACTTCGGTCTTTTGTTCATCATTGGCATTGATAATCAATACCGGATTCAACGTCAGCGTGCGATTCGTCGGATTGCTGACGGTTGTCAGGATCACGTCTTCCCGGTTCCCTTTGTTAGTAGGGATTTGGTTTCTAACGTAGTCTTGGGCAACGGCAAAGGCTTCCTGAGTAATGTTTATTCCTGAAAAGGAGGCTTCGGTAATAACCAGTGGTACTCGTGCGGAATATAGCCGCTGGCCTGTGAATTTCATGTTTTCATCGGCAAGAAACTGTATCGCCGTGCCAAATCCGCCAACATAATTAAAAAATTCTCCCTTACGGTAATCGGTTAGCAACTGGCCGAGAGGCCCAATCAGCGTCTTGCAGGTATCGTCCGGCAATCCGATGCAGGAAACATGCCACTGCGGCGCATAACGATAATCTACCTGCTGAAATTGTGCGACAACCGGTATCGCACATATAATTATAAAAATAGATATAACTGTTCGTTTCATGTGATAAAGTAATTATTTATTCATGTTACGCATCAACTGCGCCTGACACCGTCAAACCCGCACGCCCGAAGGGCGTTATTTCCATAACCGCAGGTAAGCAAAGCGCAGCCTGCGGAAGGTATGGCAGCCGGCGGTTC
>JAIRXI010000040.1 GCA_031268395.1 Tannerella sp.
CTGTTCGCGTTCGTGCCATGCCATCTGGTTTTCGTCAGGCACCGGCCCCACGGCCTGTGGCGGTAAAACCTCTTTCCCGCAGGCGGCCAGAAGCAGCCAAACGGCTGCATTGAAAATAATCAGAATCTGTTTAATCATCGTAGTATAATTATGTTTTTAATATGAATGGTGCAAAGGTACCCTTTTTCTGCAAACAGGCGGACATGAAAAGGGGAGGAGGCCTGTTTGCCTCCTCCTTTTCATGTCATGCCTTTCCAGCGGCGTTACCAGCCAGGGTTCTGCGTAAGATTTTTGTTCAGCGTCAGTTCTTCCAGCGGGATCGGTTCGAGATAGCGCCTGTCGTTATCCGCCCATTTGCGTCCGGCGTCGTCCGGCGCTTTGCCCGGATAGGGCCGTATCAGTTCCTTACCCTCCCAGGTAAGGGTCTGGACGCCCGCTTCGCCGTAGAAAGTGCCTTCCGGATAGGGTGCAACCGACTGGGGCGTGACACGCATGCCCAGGAAAGTCTTCGGATTTTCAAGAAGTTTCCCTGCTTTCCAGCGGACAATGTCGTCCCAGCGGAAGCCTTCGGCCACCAGTTCGATCCGGCGTTCACGGCGAATCTCGTAGAGGAGCGGAGAAACCGCGTAGCCGTAATTGACCGGATTCGGGTCTGCTTCGGGCGTGACGGTCAGGTGAGGCATTTCCACCCGGTCGCGCAGCTTGTTGACGGTTTTGTCCAGTACATCCTGCGTACATTCCCCCAGTTCGGCTTTGGCCTCGGCATAAATCAGCAAGACTTCGGCATAGCGATAGATAAACCAGTCATAGGTAGACCTGTCTGCTTCGTTTTGATCCGGCAGGGGAGAATGGAACTTGATGCAGGGATAGCCGGTGACCCCGCCGTTCGGAGTCACGTTCGTGAATGGATTGACCTGAATTTCGCCGTTTATGATCTGATACGGTCTGTTCAAATTGTCAATCAGCTGATACAGGCGCGGATCGCGATCTGTCAGTTCCGTTTCCCAGGTTTCGTCGCCCTGATACAGCGGGCTGGAACCGGTCGGTTTTCCGTCCCGGCAAAGCGCCGATTCGACAAAGTCCCTGGACAGTCCCGTGCCGAAACCCGCCGAACGCGACAGCCCGTGGGCAAGCACACTGTTGATATAGATGTGCGGCAGGATACATTCGGGATTGCCCGTCAACGATTCCTGGATAAACAGATTGGCATAGTAGAGCGGGTATCCGTCGAAAGACATCAGGCTGCCGCCGTCGTCGCCGGCCCTTACAATATCATACAGTCCAGAGTTCATGATGCGCTCTGCCGTCTCTGCCGCCCTGCGCAGGAGCTGTTCCGAAGAAAGGCTTCCGGCCGGCGCGTTATGGTATTTCTTCCACGTGCCTTCGTGCAGACAGACGCGCGCCAGCTGTGTAAGAGCGGCATTTTTATGCAGCCGTCCGGCTTCTGCCCGGTCGGCTTCCGGCAGCCACTGCACGGCAAATTCCAGATCTTCGATGATTTTCCCCAGCACCAGATCGCGCGAATCCCTGGCCTTGTAGAGCAGGTCGACGTCGTCCGTCTGCAGGTCTTTGTCGAAGAATGGAACGTCGCCATACAGCTTGATTTTGCCGAAATAGTCCCACGCCCTGAAGAAACGCACTTCGGCCACATACGGATTGATGTCCGCTTCCGCCCCCTGTACGTTCTGATAGCGGGTGAGGAAGAAATTGCACGCCCTGATTACGCCCCATCCCCAGGAGCTTCCGCTGTTGTTTGTCGGGACCGTACGTTCGTTGAAAAGGAGCGAACTGTAATTCGCCGTAACAAAATTGTCGCTCGTATTGTCCAGATGGCTCGGCCCCGGCATGTTTTCATACAGCCGGTTGGCATACAGTTTCAGGTCTTCCGGTTTGCTCCAGTAGGATTCGTCCGTAAGCGCGTCTTTCGGACTGATGTCGGTAATGTCGCATGAGAACAGTCCCAGGCAGAGGCCTGTCAGCAATAAAAAATAGATTCGTTTCATATCGTTTCTTTTTTTCTGATTAGAATGTAATATTAAGTCCTATGGAATATTTCTTCGTGATAGGATAAGTCTGATTGTTGATGGTTTCGGGATCGAACGAATCAATCATTTTGGTTAATAACAGCGGATTTTCGCCGTTGATGTAGATTCGCAGCCGTTGAATGTGCCATTTGGCCGTCAGCGAAGGGTTGAGCGTGTATCCGAGCATGACGCTTTTCAGCCGGATGTAGGAAGCATCCTGCAGGTAACGGTCCGACGTTTGCCAGTTTCCGCTGTTGCTCCAGTTGGGACGCGGGAAATAGGCGCCCGGGTTGTCTTCCGTCCAGTAGTCGAGCGCCGGTTTGAGCGGTGTAGCCCATTCGCCGTTGAATCCCCAGAAATGACCGCCTCCGGGCATGTAGTCGCGTTTCCCGATGCCCTGCCAGAACATCTGGAAATCGAACTGTTTGAAATCAACTCCCGCGCTGATGCCGAAACTGAAGCGGGGCGTACTGTTGCCGATGACTTTCCGGTCGCCGGGATTCGAGAGCGTATTGTCGCCGTAGTCGATTTCCCCGTTATTGTTCAGGTCTTCAAATTTCACGTCCCCGACGCGCCAGTTTCCGCCCCATATTTTAGTCTGCGACGGGCTGGCAGCCAATTCCGCTTCGGACTGGAACAGCCCTTTGGAAGAATATCCCCATATTTCATCCAGTTTTTTCCCTACATAGTGCTGACTGATGAGGCCCTGCGGATTGGCAAAACGGGTGATTTCGGACTGATAGTCGGACAGTACCCCCCTGATCTGGTAACTGAGACCGTTTTCGAGGCGGTCGTTCCATCCGACGGACAGTTCAAACCCTTTGGTGCTCATGTCTGCCGCATTTTCGTTCGGGACGCTCGTGCCCAGTACGGCGGGCAGCGCCTGTCCGGAGGTAAGCATGTCGCGCGTATTGCGTTTATACCAGTCGAACGACACGTCCAGGCGGGAGAGGAACGTGGCGTCGAACCCGAAGTCGATCTGCTCGACGGTTTCCCAGGTAAACCCTGCGCTGACCAGTCCCGACGGCGAGATGCCGACCGGACGGACACCGTTCAGCAGATAACCCATGGATGCGTTAATGCCGTAAGTGGGCAGGTAGGGGAAGTTTCCAAGATTGTCGACGACCTGGTTACCCAGCGTGCCATAGGATGCGCGGATTTTCATGTCGTTCCAGAAACTTTTCAGCGGCTGCCAGAACGCTTCTTCCGAGATTCTCCACGCAGCCGAAACCGAGGGGAACAGGGCATACCGCCGGCCACTGGCGAATTTGGACGAGCCGTCGTAACGCCCGTTCAGTTCCAGCAGATACCTGTATTTATAGTCGTAGTTCAGGCGCATGAAGACGCCTTCGATGCCCCAGTGCGTTTCGGAGTTGCCCATATACATCTGTCCCGTTGCCATGTTAAGGACAGGCTTGTCGTTGTCGATCAGATCCTGGCGGGCGGCATAGAAGTCCTTGCTGTATTTGTATTCCTGGTTGTAGCCGACTATCGCCTTCAGGTTGTGCGCTCCGTTCAGCGTCTTCTCGTATTCGGCAAAAAGATTGAAGGCATTGTAGTTGACTTCAAAAGATTTCTCGGAAACGCTGTTCGGAGTTGTCCAGGGGTACAGCTGTTCGGTTCCCGGGACGGCATTATAGTCCGGATAGCTGCGCACATGGCGCATCATGCCGGAATTGTAGGCGTTGTAGGTATAGTCCGCATTAACGGTAAACCCTTTAAACGGCGTGATTTTCACCGCTCCGGTCAGCCACATGTCATTCTTTTTCTGCGTCATGTTGCCTCCGAGTTCCTGCACGGACAGAGGGTTGGTGTACATGCCCTGGCCGGCATAATGTCCGTCCGGGTGTCTGGCCGGCATCAGCGGGCCGATGTCGCTGTTCAGATAACCTGCGTAATCGCCCCCGGACCTGTAAAACCTGCCTGCTTCCGAAGAACCCCCGGCAGGATGCCGTTCGTTCGTATTGTTGTACATCGTCTTGGCCGTAACCGTCAGCCAGTCGGTGACATCCGTCGAAAGATTCAGGGTGGCATTGACCTTGTGGAACATGTCGTCTCCCACTTTCGTAATGCCGGCTTCGTTGTTATACCCGAGCGAAGCGTAATAGTTCGTCTTCTCGCTGCCGCCCGTTACGTTCACGTTATACTGCTGTGAAAAACTGGCCTTCTTGTACACTTCATCCCACCAGTCCGTATTTCCGCAATACTGGTAGGTATTGGGGCTGATGTCGGGATCGAAGAACACGGGCAGGTTGTTGACCGGATCATTGAAATAACGCTCGGCATATTCATACACTTTGGGATTGTAGTAATGACCGCCGCCGCCGCCACCCTGAAAAGCCAGGTCTTTCATCTTCAGATAATCCATCGAATTGACCGTTTCAATTGTCTTGGCGGGGCTTTGCCAGTAGCCGCTGGTACTGAGTGACACGCGCGGCGCCTGTCCCTTCCGGCCGTTTTTGGTCGTGATCAGAATCACGCCGTATGCGGCGCGTGCTCCATAGATGGCTGCCGACGCCGCATCCTTCAGGACGGAAATCGAAGCGATGTCTTCCGGATTCACCAGGTCTGCGCTCATCTGTACGTTGTCTACCAGCACCAGCGGCGACCCGCCGTTGAGGGACGTGTTACCGCGCACATTTAATGAAGTGGACTGTCCCGGCGCACCCGAATTGAGCGTGACATTCAGGTTCGGGATCACCCCCTGCAAGCCCTGGCTGAGGTTGACGATGGGACGGTTTTCGAGCACTTCGCCCGTCACCTGCGCCACGGCGCCGGTCAGGTTCACCTTCCGCTGCGTGCCGTAGCCCACGACCACGACTTCTTCCAGCGCCTTCGAATCTTCGGACAGCGTGATGTTCAGGCTGGTCCGGTTGCCCACAGCCACTTCCTGCGTCACATAGCCGATATAGGAAACGGTCAATGTCGCTCCGGGAGCCACTTCCAGCGAGAATTTTCCATCCGCGTCCGTCACTGTTCCGTTCATCTTCACGCCCTTCTCCACAATATTCGCTCCGATCACCGCTTCGCCTGTCCGGTCGACAACCGTCCCGGAGATGCGGCTCTTCGCCTGCTGCGGTTCGGGCGTTTCCGCTCCGACGCGCGCACTCATTGTCCCCGTTCCCGCTACCGTCAGGCAGGCGAACAGGAGCAGAAGACCTTTCAGTCTTTTCTGTCTGGCATTTTTCATGCCTTTAATCAATTTGTTTATCATACTTCTTTTCTTTTTGTAAGTTTGAGTTTATTATTAGATGGTACTGTTTGCGCTCTTTCGGCGTATCCGTCCGGAAAGTCATACCGTGCTTTTCCGTCCGTTTCCGGGTTTTGATTCATTCCGTGTCCATAGGCCTCTGTTTTATAATGTGATACATTCGCTTTTTTCTGTTTCCTGCCCGTCTGCCTTCTTCAGTGAAAACTCTCACCTTATAAGGTGAGAGTCTTCCACCTTATAAGGTGAGAGTCTTCCACCTTGCAAGGTGGGAGTCTTCACTGAAATCAGGCGGGAGACATCAGACGACCGTGACGGGGTTTGGATACACATATTCGCGCACGTCTTTGGTGAGGGTGGAGCCGCTTGCCGTAGACTGCGTGGCCACTTTCACCTGATACTGTCCGGACGTGACTTCCGCCGGCAGTACGAACTGAAGCCGGGACGCCGTATGGGGCGAAAGCTGTGTGGCGGGGACGCGCGTCGGGTCCGAGCCGTCGACCGGGATGAAAAAGACGCCGATGTCGTCCACCTTATCTCCGCGGACGGCCAGCCTCATGCCCCGGATCAGGACCATGGCGCCGGTGTTGAGCACGTCGGGCACTCCGGCGACGGGGTTGAGGATGGCCTGAACGACGGGGCCGACCGGCGCGGGCTGTTCGGCCACGCTGACCGTCAGCTTCTTCATGGCTTCGCGGGCCTCTTCGCCCTGCGATATCCGGACGTGGGCGTGTACCGCTTCGCCCTGCACGTGGTGTCCGAGGTCTTTGGCCTCTACCGTGCCGTTGAAGCCAAGTCCTGCCTGGAACAGCCCGGTCGTTACGTTGAAGTTTTCGCTCACGGCCTCAATGCACTCACTGTGGAACTGTTCCACGAAGGCTTTCCCGTTAACGTTCTTTGTAGCGATCTGTTTGTTCTCCATACGCAGGATGACGTCGTCGACATGCAGCGTTCC
>JAIRXI010000073.1 GCA_031268395.1 Tannerella sp.
CGGAATGTGGTCGGAACGGCCTTATTTGGCGCAGGGTAAGACAGGCGGACGGACACAGCCCCGGCATGTGTCCGCCGCGCCCTGTTTTTCGTCCACATTCCGTCCCTGGCCGGGACGGGTGATTATGCGGCGGGCCGTTTTCTACCAACATTCCGTCCCGGCTGGGACGGGCCATCGTGCGTTGCGGGCCCTTTTTTACCGGCAGGCCCTCTTCCGGACACGACGGAAAGTATGCGCGCATTTTCGGGCTTCGTCCCACAAAAAACAGCTCCGATAAATTTGTGACGTTTATTTCCAGACAGTTCCTTAATTCATATTGTATGCCAAACGGACCTCATTATTTTCCTGCATCCGCCGAAGGGTTTTACGACTGGCAAAGGCCTCTTACCGCCTTCCAATGTCTCTGGGATAAGCACGGTTTGGACTAACAATAGCCCAAACTGGACAATCGGACATTTGCATTTTAGCTTTACCTTTGCGCCGAAAGTTGAAAATAATGCTGAAACATGGAATGAAATGATTTCGATTAAGATAGTATCTATCAACAAATAACCATATCAATTTTATACATAAAATATGTTTATTATCAGACAAGTCCTTAAGACAAAAATTTTGACGGAGGCGTTCACGCCGCAATGCCTTTCAACCCTTTGCGCCCGGCAAAAAGAGGTAACCGCGCTTTCGTTTAGAGACCGTGCGAAACAGGCCACTGAAAGAAACATCAACGTTTTGCAAACCGGGCAGGGCAGGGGAAAGAGCCGCCACAAAACGCAGGAAGCCCTTTCATCACTTTTGCCGCAGGTCATTCCATGAATGATATTGTATTGTGGCTGAAATGAGGATATAATAACGGAGACGGAACAAAAAACTGACATAAACGATGAATACGGAAGAAGCGTTGATCAAAAAGCCAAAAGGCAATCTGCGGAAACGGTTTGTTTTCCTGTCCGTGCTGATAACGATGAGTCTGTTCAGGACAAGCGCGAAAACACCCGTCTCCTTCGGGCTGAAAATGGAGGCCGGCATACACGAATTTTGGCTGTACGATTTGGACAATGTCGAAAGCCGCAAGGGAATTGCGCCGAGTATGGGCTGTTTCCTGCAAGTGGATTTGAACAGCGCATTTGCCATTCAGACGGAATGGTCGCTTTTCTCACGGAACACAGGGATAAAAATCGGCGGACGGAACGACCATTTCAGGCAATGGGGTATGTACCTCCCTGTTTATCTGGCCAGACGCGAATATATCAACAACCGTATCTGGTACTTCGGAATCGGCCCTCATGTCCGGATCGGATTTGACGCGCACATGAAGGAGACGGCAGAAGACCTGTACATAAAAACGGATGGCAACGCCTTTATGAATCGCTGGGATTACGGCGTCAGTACGATGCTGGGATGCGAACTTTACAGTGGCATACAGTTTAATGCCGGCCTGCAACTCGGATTCAAAGACCAGTTACAGGCCCTCGGAAAAGAAGCTACCGCGGTAAGCAGAACCTTCATGGTGGGAATAGGTTATCGTTTTTAGCTGTTTATTTTACCTCTCTTTTCGGAAATTGAATATGGAACAGTCCCTTAACGCGAATAAAAAAGTCACGCAGGCAGTTTGAGCAGGAAAAGCACCGGATTGGCCGTTTCGCTTCGTCCCGGAAAAGCGCGGGCAACCTCTTTTCCCGATTTACAGTAACCGTATTCGCGACCGTGCAGGTCCAGGGCGTGCAGGTTTTTGACCAGGCCGGTTTGATAGAAATCGTCCCTGAATCCGCGCAACGGGTAGGCTCTGTCCTTTTTCCGATCATACAGGAACAAATAATTCTCCTTTTCCGACACGTTTTTCCGGTAGGAGGCAAACAGGAATCGGCCACTCGTGCGAACCGGCATCACATGCAGCGTGCCGGGCTTCCCGGCCGGCGGGAGCATGTTGCCGGAAAGCAGACGGAGCGTATCCTGCAGGATGGTTTCCTTCGGAGAAAAAGGCGCATAGGCATAGATCCCGTTTCCTGAGACCGACAGTTCAAGCGAATGGCTGCCGGACAGGGAAAAACGTCCCAGGTCGACTTCGATCAGCCCGTAATCTGCCTCCGCCTGCCCCGAAAAATCCATCCTGACAAGCCGCTTTTCAAAATGGCAGTCCGGCATCAAGCGTTCGACCGCCATCCATAGCGAATTGTCGTAACAGGCAATATCCAGGATGGTCTGCCTCGGCGCCTCTTTTCCCAAATCCATCCGGAAAAGCGCCTGCCCTCCATATCCAACACCGTGAAGCTGTTGAATGTTGTCCAGTATCATCACCTGTTTCTGTCCGGGATTCAGGGCAAAGTCGCTGACGTGACAGCCGGTGTCGATCGAAAGGCGGTTCTTGAACTTGCCCGTGCGGTCAAAACGGTAAATCCCGTTTTCGCTCCAGACAAAAATATCTCCCCCGTCGCATTTCACCTGCCGCACTTCGCCGAGCCGGCAAAGCCCGTTTGTCTCCAGCGGAACAGCCACGACTTCCGAGAAAATTCCGGACAGGCATTCCTCCGCTTCCACATCGGCAGCAGCATAATACTGCGGCCGGTGAACACACGAAACAACGGCAAAAACAAGCAGGAGCAGGGGGGCTTTCATGAGTATTTCCGGATAATCCGTGTTCGTTCAGTCGAAAACGGCAAATGGAAAGTTGGCGGAAACAGTAATAACATGGTTTTCGCCCCGAATCTTCGGCGAACGCGCATACAGCAGCGCGGAATCCAGTACCTCATACGTTTCATATTCCGTCTGAATCGTATAGTTCACTTCGTCCACATGCTTTTGTATGTTCTTCCTGTCAAAAAAGAGCGAATAACACAAGATGACCGCAAAAAAAGATAGTATCAAGGGCTTCATATTTGTCATGCATTTTTCCTTAAGATGCAATTTTAATCTATAACGCTGCCTGTAATGAAATTATTGTACCACATCGGAGAAAAAGTCCGGAGAACTCTTTTCTGCCTGACCGCAGCACAGTCAACCGGCCCGCTCTGTCCGTCTTCTGCGAAACAGTGTTTTGTGCGGTAATGCCGTCCGGCCTCCTCCACAAAATCGCACCCAAATCTGGCAAACAGGGCATTACGGCCAGCCGGCGGCACGGAATAACAGGCACGGTATCTTCCCGGCCGATCGGATTTGATGATCACGGCATAAATAGCCTTTATCTCCTCCGTTTTTTTTGCCCGCTCAGGCAATCCTGCTGATGAAGTTATGTCTACCTTTGCTTTCGCCGTTTCTCGGAGCGGCGCCGTTTCCGAACTTTTTCCGGAAACCGATTGTTTTTATATAAAGTGAATGTAATGAACAGTTATCTTGATTTGATGACCCGATGTTATGACCTGTTGACGCGCTCCGTGAAGCATACGCGGAGTTTGCTGGGACATCCGCTGACTCTTTCGGAGAAAATACTTTATGCGCATCTTTTCCGTCAGCCGGCGGAGCGGGCGTATAAGCGGGAAGCGGATTATGCCGACTTCCGTCCCGACCGGGCAGCCATGCAGGACGCAACGGCACAAATGGCGCTCCTGCAGTTTATGAATGCCGGGCGCAGGGAATCGGCCGTGCCGGCGACAGTGCACTGCGACCACCTGATCCGGGCATACCGGGGCGCGGAGGAAGACCTGAAAGCAGCCAGGGCGACGAACAGGGAAGTGTACGACTTCCTGCGCTGCGCCTGCAGCAAATACGGTATCGGTTTCTGGAAGCCCGGCGCCGGCATCATTCACCAGGTGGTGCTGGAAAACTATGCTTTCCCCGGCGGGATGATGGTGGGAACCGATTCGCATACGCCCAATGCCGGCGGACTGGGGATGATCGCTGTTGGCGTGGGCGGAGCGGATGCGGTCGACGTCATGACGGGCATGGAATGGGAACTGAAGATGCCGCGACTGATCGGCGTGAAGCTGACCGGCCGACTGACCGGCTGGGCTTCGCCGAAGGATGTCATCCTCAAACTGGCCGGTATGCTGACCGTCAAGGGCGCCACCAATGCCATCCTTGAATATTTCGGCCCCGGCGCGGCAACGCTTTCGGCAACCGGCAAGGCCACCATCTGCAACATGGGCGCCGAAACGGGCGCGACGTCCTCTGTCTTCCCCTTCGACGGGGAAATGAAACGCTACCTGGCAGCCACCGGACGCGAAAAGGCGGCTGCACTGGCCGATACCGTGCAGGCCGACCTGCAGGCCGACCCGGAAGTGCAGGAACATCCCGAAGCCTGCTACGACCGTGTTGTCGAAATCAACCTCTCCGAACTGGAACCTTACCTGAACGGCCCGTTCACACCCGACGCCGCCACGCCGCTTTCCGCCTTTGCCGCCAGGGTGAAGCAAAACGGCTATCCACGGCGGATGGAAGCAGGTTTGATCGGTTCGTGCACGAACTCGTCCTACCAGGACATGAGCCGTGCCGCTTCCCTGGCGCGTCAGGCGGTGGACAGGAAACTGAAAGTTGCCAGTCCGCTGATTGTTAACCCCGGTTCCGAACAGATCCGCTACACCGCGGAACGCGATGGCCTCATCCCGCTTTTCCGGGCCATTGGCGGCGTCGTCATGGCCAATGCCTGCGGCCCCTGTATCGGTCAGTGGAAGCGTGTGACCGACGACCCCGCGCGTCCCAATTCCATCGTCACGTCCTTCAACCGCAACTTTGCCAAACGCGCCGACGGCAATCCGAACACCCATGCGTTCGTGGCATCGCCGGAACTGACGCTGGCGCTCGCCATCGCCGGAGACTTGTGCTTCAATCCGCTGACGGACACCCTGACGAATGCCGACGGCGAAGAAGTGAAGCTGGA
>JAIRXI010000114.1 GCA_031268395.1 Tannerella sp.
CAATATATCATTCATTTCATCCGGAATCAACCAATTAAGCAAATGATCTGAAAAAATATATACACAAAAATTTTGACCGGTTGAAAAATGCCTGTGAATCGGACGCTCGTTGCCCGTAGGGCATTCATATCAATAATGATATATTGCGGTATGTGATTCGTGATGTAGGGGCAAGGCATGCCTTGCCCCTGCGAATCCGCCACAACGTTCGATCATGCAATGGAACGGATAAAACCTCCACGAGATTTTGATGTGTAGAGATCATATTGTTTTCTATTGACATGCAAGCCCTGACGGACTATGCCTGTGTCGAACTCGGATTAATCCGCATTTCATATATTGTTGATTCCTGTTTTTATATTCGATATAAGGGCAGACACGCAGGTCTGCCCCGTTCGCCGGTGACGCGGACAGGCGTATCCTCTCGCCCGATTGCGGGCGCCTTGCAACCCGTCTTTCCTTTATCTCCGAAGAGAAAATCAAGACAAGCGGATGGACACCGCCCCGGAATATGTCCGCCGTGCCCTCTTTTTCGTCCACATTCCGTCCCAGCCGGGACGGGTGATTCTGCTGCGTTCCGTTTTCTACCAACATTCCGTCCCTGGCCGGGACGGGCCACAGTGCATTGCGGACCGTTTTTTACCGGCAGAGCGTCTTCCTGGCACGACGGGGAAGTGTCTAATGGACATGTTGGGCTTATTTCGCGCGGGGTAAAGTGAATGAGAGGAACGGCAAAGCAAATTCGTTCATCGTTCATCGTTCATCATTCATCATTCATCGTTCATCGTTCCTTTGCGTGCAGCCGGTAGCCGAGGCCGAGTGTTGCGCAGAAGTGGTGCATGTGGAAGGGGATGCCGGTGAAGTCGGCCGGGAAGGCCGGAGTCAGTCCCCAGGTCAGCTGTCCTCTGGCGGCGAAGCGCCGGGAGAACTGCCATTCGCCGGCTGCCAGGAGACCGCTGTCGAAGCGTTGCTGCCGGTCTGAGAAGTCGAAGGAGGCCTGGTCGACGATTGTTTTTTCGCCCGTCGGACTGCCCTGGCGGATGTATCCGTCGGAGGCGGCGCCTTTGAAGCCGGGGCCGTAGAGGTAGCCTGCATAGATGCCGGCCTGCACTTCCCAGCGTTTGCCGAGGCGGCAGGTGGCGGCCAGCGGGAGGGTGAGGAAGGAGTTGTGTATCCGGGTGGTGTTGTTTCCCGTAAAGTTTCCGGTATACATTTCGCCGTTCATTTCGATTTCGGTATAGAGGTTCTTGACGCGGTCTTCGACCTCGAATCCTTTGTAGTCGAGGGCCAGCTGTATGGAGAGGCCCCAGCGGCTGTTCAGCCGGCGGATGGCTTCCAGGGCCACATGCGGGGAGACGGCGGGGGGCGAAAGGGTGATTGAGCGTATTTCTACGGGCAGGGGCATGGGAGCCATTCCGCCGAGGTTGAATCCGCCGTTGATTCGAAATTCCCATCCGGCCGGCGGTTCCTGTGCCGGGAGCAGGCACGGGAGCAGGCTCAGGGCTGTTATGGCGGCCCTGAGGGCGGCCTGTTTCAGTGTTTTTTTCATCCGGTCAGTCCTCCAATGTTTCGTAATAGAGGCTCAGGTTGTCCACGGTCAGGGAGTTGCCCGGGCGTCCTTCATAAAACTGTCCTCTGTGGCTGGATGCGCACACGATGGTCAGCTTGTAGCGCTGGTTTTTCAGTTCGTCCCACGAGAAGGGGGTCGGGAAGGCATAGTCGAAGGAGAGGTCGAAGAAGGCGGGCCTTCCGGTTACGATTTCCGTCTCTCCGATCCCGGCCCGTGCGATGATCTGGGGCGAATCGCCGATGTTGTCGCCATAGAGGAACTGTTCTTCTCCCTCGCCGGCTCTGAAGAGCAGGGCGTAGATGTCGCAGCGGTCGTGCCGTGTCCGGTCGCGGCTTCCGTCCGGCAGGATATAGTCTTCCGTGCCTTCCTGGAAGAGGTAGTATCCGGTGAAGCGGGCTGGCTTCCCGCTGTCGAAGGGGACGCCGAAGGAGGTGGATCGCAGGGGATTTGTCAGCCCCGTCAGGGCGTTGAAGCCGCCCAGGTAGGCCGAGCCGGCCATGCAGGGGATGACGACGGCGCCTCCGGCGATGCTGCCCGGGCCGACGACGGTCCGCAGTTCCATGGCGGCGCTTCCGTTGAGTGTCGCCCGGCGGACGGGATATTCGTCTGCCGGCCTGTCCGGACGGCTCCAGGCTATCGCTGCGCCGTTGTTGCTCGAATACCACTGCAGGGGGCCTTCTTTCGGGTTTTCGTACAGGAAGTTTGCGCCGGGACGGACCCAGGTTTCGAAGCCGAAGGTTTCCGGGAAATGCGCTACCTGCATGACGGCGTATCGTTTGAGATACTGCCGGCTCTCGGAAGTCACGTCGACGTAAAAGAGGGTGTCGTTTGCCTGGGGGCCGGGGATCCGTTCCCACGTTGCGCCCGGCGACACGTCGAGCCGTACAATGGCCGAGTCTCTCAGGCTGACGCCTGCCTTCGGATAGGCGACGGCATAGTCATTATAGATTTCCACTTCTTCCGTGCGCAGGCTGTTTGCCGGGAAGACGAGCGAAAGGAGGTCTGCTTCCGGGTTTGGCGCTTCGTCGCGGATGCAGGAGGCGGCCGCCAGAAGCGCCGCCGCCATGATCAGGCGGCGGCGGTCAGGGAGGTTCACTACTTCTGTCCTCCAAAAGCGACCGGTATCTGTCCCAGTCCCGGGACGTCTACCGTAATCTGGATCAAGGCCTTCCCGCTCCCGTTGATCGTACCGGTCACATCCACCGGTATCAGCACCGGAACCTCTGCCGTACCCATATTAAAGGTCGTACTGCCCGCTATCTGATACAGACTGCTGGAAAAGGTTACTGCCGTTCTGCACTCGATGTTGACGGGCAAAGCCATGACGGTTTCGTTCATCTTCAGGATGGCATGACTGTCGTCCTCACGCACAATTTCTATCTGTGCGTTACTGTCTTCGGCGCCGGGGACCGACAGAGTCCCACTGTATGTTCCGGCTATTGCCTGGGCGAAATTGTTATCTTCCACCTCTTTCTTGTCGTCGCAGGACGTGAATCCCGTACAGAGCGCCGACAAGCCTACCATTAAACCAACTAATTTACACTTCATCATAATCATATAATTTTATTCGGCTGCAAAGATACATCATTCTACATAAAAAACCTCAAAAATGTCCATCTCTTATTCGAATGGGCGTAAAGAAAATCAAAATCCGGGGGGTTTGACGGGGATACAGAGTTGTATGTTATGAAAAAATCATACCTTCGCCGCATATTTTAATAACCAAACATTGATGAATATGATTAAGACTAAGTTCATTCTGGAGAGAAGCATCATCGGATGCGTGATACTGTTCTTCTTCGCACTGATTGTTTTTGCCGGCTGCGGGAAGGATTACGATGCTGACATAGACCGCCTGACAAGGAAAACCAATTCGCACGACACCGTGCTGAATACCCTGCAGGCGCAGATTACCGCTATTGAAAACCGCATAGCGAATGCACAGTGGATTACGGGCGTAAGCACGTCGTCAACGGGATATACGATTCAGTTTAATAATGGGAGTGTCATTACGATCAACCACGGATCGCCCGGGACAGCCGCAGTGATATGGCAGATCGGCTCCGGCGCCATAACGGGCACCCGGACGGACAGTTTATGGCATCGCATTCTTCCGGACGGGACGATCGAAGCGACGGATGCCGTTGCCATCCCCCCCCGAGGACGCGACGGAGTGGACGGCACGCCCGGAAATCCCGTCCCGGTACGTGCCCCGGATATTGTCGACGGTTACTGGGTTACGTATGAATGGAACCCGTCGGCAAACGATTTCACCGAGACAAGCCATAGGGAGTATCCGATCGTGAGCGATCTTGTCGCCTACGTGACCGACGACCCGTCCAACCCCAATCAGTGGCTTTTACGGGTAAAAAGGGGCGCAACGGGAGACGCCTACGAAAGCATTTTCCTTCCGAAGAATGCGGCGGCGCTTCCGGGAGGAGGAACCGTTACGCTGCTCGGCCACATATCCCCCCCCTACAACGCCTCAACTCTCTCCTTAAGCGCGATTGACACGTCTGTGCTGGTGGTGAAATACTGGTATCTGGATTCCGTCTACAACGTGAACCAGAGCACGAAACTGACGGAGTGGCAGGGCCGGAAACGCGTCCGTCCGACACAGCTGCTGAGCACGCTGCCCAAGGAGCTGTCGCTCGTCCTTACCAGCGACATCATCCTTTCAAACGCCTGCAAGCTCAAAAACTCAAAGGGAGAAGCCCAGCGACTGGCGATAAGCGCTCCCGTTGAATATACGGGGCTGCTGACGAAGGCCGAAAGCGTTTCCGGAGGGGCGGTCTACCTGGCAAACCTGTCCGTCGTCGACTCGACGTATGCAACAATCGCCGACGTGACGGCGAACTTTGCAAACAAGTTTGTTCCGAACGCAGTTTATTATCTCGAAAACGAGGCCGGCATCAAGTCGAATTACGCGCCATTTTCGATCAGGCCTGAAAACCATTCGGCAGACGTCGTCGCAACAGTGGCAAACGTGACACGCCTTGTGGCTCCCGACGGTGGCTCGTTCAGCGTCAATGCCGGAGCGGTGACGGTAACCATCAACACGGGATATACCGTTGGCTTTGAGGTAGCGAACGACCTCTATCTCTATGATTACAACATCGCAGATGGCAACAGTACGGGAGATATTGACGTCTATCCCGCGGAAGGTTCGTTTGTGGCCAGACAGCCGGGGATTTATTCGCTGATCATCCGGAAACTTCTTGTTGACGGGAAGATACACGAAGAAACGATCAGTGTCATAGCCAACTGAGCCGGGCGGCTAAAAAAAAGAGGGGGTGCCGGAATCCGGCATCCCCCTTTTTTTTTCAGACCATCTTTGCCTGAAAGCAGGCCGTCAAAGCCTGCTTTCGCTGTTTGTTACCCCGCGTCGGGAAAGCGTCGCTTTATCCCTTTCGGGCACGCGAATGTTTTCAGAAACCACCCTCCCAGCGCCAGCGTGACTGCGGCCGAGAGGCAGAGGCTCAGTTCGTAATTCAGCCGAAACCCTTCGGGCGCCATCAGGATATAGGTACTCACTACCATCGTCATAAACAGGGCCGGAAGGAGGGTGAACCAGTACGTTTTTTTCCGGCTGGCCAGGTAGACGGCGATCATCCAGAGCGTAGCCGTGGCAAGCGTCTGATTCGCCCAGGCAAAATACCGCCAGATGATGTCGAAGTTGACTTGCAGCAGGATGAATCCGGCCAGGAAAAGGGGCAGCGATATCCAGATGCGGTTCGCCAGTTTCTTCTGTCCGAAATGCAGGAAATCGGCTACGATCAGCCGCGCGGAACGGAACGCCGTGTCGCCCGACGTAATGGGTGCGGCGATAACCCCGAAGATGGCCAGCAGCCCGCCCACTTTGCCCAGCCACGAATCGGCTATCTTCTGCACAACCACGGCCGCATTGTTCCCGTTCGCCTCCAGGAACGCGTGCAGCCCGCCCACCGAACCGAAAAAACTCATCGCCGCCGCCGCCCATATCAGGGCCACAATCGCTTCCGTAATCATGGCGCCGTAGAACACCCGCCGTCCCTGTTTTTCGTTTTCCAGGCACCGCGCCATCAGCGGCGACTGCGTGGCGTGGAAACCGGAAATGGCGCCGCACGCAATCGAAATAAACAGCATGGGGAAGAGGGGATAGTTTCCGGCATCCGGATGCATGTTGTACAGGTTGCCCGGCGTGGCTTCCGGGACGGGCGCATGATTCCATATCAGGGCAAAACAGATCCCCGTCGCCATGAACAGCAGGGCCGCACCGAAAACGGGATAGATTTTCCCGATCAGCCGGTCGATCGGCAGCAGCGTCGCCAGTACATAATAGATAAAGATCACGACGATCCACCAGGTATAATCCATCCAGAGAGGCGTCAGGTCGGCCAGCAGCCGGGCCGGGCCGGCGATGAACACCGCCCCGACCAGCACCATCAGTACCACGGTAAAGCCCCGCATGAACTGTTTGAACGTCCCGCCCATATATTTCCCGCCCAGTTCGGGCAGGCTCATTCCATGGTTGCGCAGCGACATCATCCCCGACAGGTAATCGTGTACCGCTCCGCCGAAAATGCTGCCGAACACGATCCACAGAAACGCCGACGGGCCATACATCGCACCCATCACCGCCCCGAAAATGGGGCCTAAGCCCGCAATGTTCAGGAACTGTATCAGAAACACCCTCCCCCATTTCATCGGGACATAATCCACTCCGTCGGCAAGGGCATAAGCCGGAGTCTGCCTGTTTCTTTCTACCCCGAAAATCCGCTCTACAAGCGTGCCGTAAATCACATACCCCCCAATCAGCAGGGCAATGGAAACAAAAAAAGTAATCATCGGTATCTGTATATTTGCCGGCAAAATTACATGAAAATTCCGGATTGCGTCTATGCTAAGGAGCTGTCTGGAAATAAACGTCACAAATTTATCGGAGATGTTTTTTGCGGGACGAAGCCCGAAAATGCACGCATACCGGGGTATGTAAGCATTTTCGGGCTGAAGTACGGCGAAAAACAGAACGGTAAATGTGACGTTTATTTTCAGACAGCTCCTAAATAACTTAAGCGCTGTTTCAGGTCTCTAAATGAGGTTTCGGGCTTTCATTTCCAGGTATTTGTTGATG
>JAIRXI010000159.1 GCA_031268395.1 Tannerella sp.
TATGTGCGGGCGACAGCCGACAATGTAGCATTTATTTTTGGACAACTTCCAAGAATCACAATAAACACCTAAAGATGAACGGTCGCTTGCCCGGAGGCATTCATAATAGAACGATGAACGATGAACGATGAATCGGGACTTTTGAGACAGCCCCTACCTTGCCCGGAGGGCATTCATATCAAAATAGAAAACGTCACGGTATATCCCCTTTCCTCATGAGGGGATACACACACCATGGAACGGATGAAACTTCCACGAGGTTTTGATATGGAGAGGCAACATCGTTTTCTATTGTTGATAAGCAAGTCCTCACGGACTATGCTTATATCGAACTCAGGTTCCGTATTCGCCCCATCCGGCAATTCAACTGCCTGGACATCACTGTTGCAGGCACAAGGCCGACAACAGCAATCTCCATACAATCATTTTCGTTTCATATCTTATGTATACAATGCGCAAACAAGCCGTTGCGCCGTTCGCGTTGTTTTTGACAGGGAGGAAGCGAAAAGACGTGTTTATTGAACGACAATCTTTTCCGTCCATCCCGAACTGCCCCTGACAATCAGCACGCCCCGGGGTAACCCGCTGACGTCGATCGCCACGATGCCTGCCGTTTTTTGTACCTGCATGAGCGCCGCGCCGCCGACGGAATAGATGGAGATCTGTTCTGCCGCGGGCGAACTTACCGTCAGTTTTCCCGGCCCGTCGACAGCGGCATACATGTGTGTAGCCTCTACGTCTTCGCTGGCGTCAGGATTGACGGCATCGACGAGGACCAGACATGCGGCCGTCCTGCCGCCTTCCACGGTAAATACGCGTACCGACGTCTGTCCCTTGGATACGCCTACTACCCAGCCGTCTATCACCGTCGCAATGCCGGGATCGTCCGAAGCCCAAATCACGGACTTGTTCTGCATCGCGGACGGATAGATCGTCGCCGTCAACTGTTTGGTTTCACCCGGACGCACCCAGAGCCGTTTACTGCTCAGCGCGACGGAATCGGGGCCGTCGGTTGTGGCGGACTGCGTGAAGGAGATCTCGCGGGTAATGCTACCTCCACCGCGGAGTGTGACCTTGCTGCCGCGCGCCGCGCTCCACGGATTTGACTCGACACTGATCACGAACGAACCGCTCAGCGAACCCCTATCCGGCGAAACGGACACCCAGCTCCTGTCCGTTTCCTCTACGCTTACGAGCCAGACTACGTTGGACGATACCCTGACGGTAATCGACCCGCCGGCCGACGTGAAGGTGGGGATCGCCTCCGGAGTATAAGTCAGCGACGGGAGCGGTTCTCTTTGCGTGACGTTGATTTCTTTTGTGACGTTTTGGGCAACATTAATCGTTTTGATGGTAATTTTGGCAGACCGTTGATCTGCGGCAGTGACCGTCTTGTTTTCATCCGCCTTGACGGTAATCGTTTTGCTGCCGGAGCCGGATGAAGGCGTCAGCGTCAGCCAGTCAACGGACGACGTGGCTTCCCATAGCGTAGTAGAAAAACTTGTAAGCGTCAGTTCTTTCTCACCGCCTGTAGCTTCGAACGACATGGTCGATAATGGAGATACTTCTAAAGTGGTACCTTCTTGATACAGAGGAACCTCATACTGTATGCCGCCAATCGTTACCAGTACGTCTTCTCTGTTGGAGGTAGCCCCGCTTTCGCGGAAATGTATAATAATCTCTCCTCCCGTACCGGATATCTCTCCATTGCTGTTGGTCAGTCTTTCAAACCATATCCAGGAGTAATTATGAGCAAACTTTGCAGTCCAAACTTTACCGCTTTGCACGGGAATCCGGATTGAACCTCCGAGAGAAGGAAGATTGATCATCTGCGTAGATATGGGTTGCCTCTCCTGTTTTACGGTGATGGTTCCTGTCTGGCCGTATTGGCCGCGGACGGTCAACGTCGCGGTTTTGTCGACGGTGGATGTGTCTCCGCTGGCTGAAAAAGTTATTGAGTTATCTAAAGCTGCATTTTCGACATTGAGCGCAGGTGTTACAGTCAACCAAGCCGGTTTAGTTCCTGTGATTTCCCACTTTACATTTGAATTGATAGTAACTGTTGAGGAACCTCCTGCCGGTCCTATTGTAGCGGTAGTGGATGAAAGCGTGAAATACGGTCTCTCGAACGTTCTCCAAAAAGTGTGCGTCTCATAAACTTCTTCTTTTCCAGCGGGAACGATTAGCCAAATATTTGCAAGCGTTACGCCATTAAACGCGTTGGTTTCTATTATTGGTTTTGCAGGATTATCCCAAAAAACAAATAGTGTGTCCACTTCGCTATTTAAAAATGTATTATCCTTAATAGTGTCCACCGAAATGGGAATTGTAACACTTGTTAAGCCTACGGCATTAGAGCCATCGAATGCTCCTTCCCCTACGGCTTTTACGGAATATGTCATATTCGAGTACTCAACTGTAGATGGTATAACAAGAGCACCCGAATAAGTAGCAGTACTGCCGAAACCACTATGTATTACCCGTACCGTAGAGGTTCCGGTAATCCTATATTCAATAGTTTCACCATTATTTACTCCAGTGAATATAGAACCAACCTGTGCAAACCCACTTCCCACAAAAATCATGGTCATCCACCATGCCACAAAAAAAGTAATAATACGTTTCATATTCATCATTTTTTTAGTTAGTAATTCGTCCGCATTTTACAAAAATCTCCGTTCATACGCAAAATATTTTTCTTCGCCCAGTCCGTATCAGACTTATTATCAGTATGTTTTTGATAAATCCTGATACAGCCTTCGCATTACGCACGTCCGAGCGCGTCAAAGTTAATACTTTTCTCGAAAAAAATGCACAGAAAAAGAAAAGTTTTTCATTTTTTTTCAAGGCGGCAGTAAGGGATTGCACGATCCTGCGTTTCGGACAGTCTGACTCGTGCCAGCGGAAGAAAAATTATATGTACCTTTGTACCGGACAAATGAAACGGTATGATTATCACTTTTGAAAAGGAATACCTTCGCGACTTGTATGAAACAGGTGAAACCGATGATAGAAGCGTCGGTATCAGCCCGAAATCGTGCGCAAATACACGCATTGCATAAACTTGATGCGCCGCGTACCGGACATAAATGCACTCGCAAAGTATAACGGGTTGGATTTTGAGAACCTGAAAGGCGACAGGGCGGGTATTTTTTCCATCAGAGTAAACAAACAAAATATCGCATCGAGTTCACCGTAATAGACGGCGACGTTGAACCCGTTGCCGCTGTATGCAATATTTTGGAATTATCAAATCATTATAAATAACTGATGTTACGCACTGCAACAAATGCCATGCCGGCAAGCCCGAGTCCGAAGGACGTGATCTCCATAACCGCAGGCCGGCGACCTGCGGCGAAAGAGCAGCACATACTCTTGCTGCCTGAAAGGCAGGACAGGTTCCGTATCGACAGCGGCGTCCTGCCTGATCAGGCAGCGAACCGCAGGCTGCCATACCTTCCGCAGGCTGCGCTTTGCTTACCTGCGGTTATGAAAATAACGCCCTTCGGGCGTGCCGTTTTGCCGGTGTCCGGTGCAGTGGATGCGTAACATGAGTTAAATAATATCCGCCTGCCCACAGGCGTTCTAAAAATACTTTCCAGGGCAGGATTAGAATATTGTCAACGATACGGGGCAAAGGGTCGTTACTTACAAGAATCCGTTTTTTTGTTTCGTACTCTTCGGCA
>JAIRXI010000176.1 GCA_031268395.1 Tannerella sp.
CTTTGATAGCCAGCTGTCCACCTTCCGCACTATATTCAAGCCCGTAATCCAGTGATTTTGAAGCGCCGGAATAGTTGCCGTTGCTTCCGGAAAGCGTCAACGCTTCTCCGTTCAACAGCAATGATGGCCCCGACAATGCGCTTTCGGTATGAAACACGAGCGGAGCCTGTCCCGCAAAAACGACTTCCGACAGGCCACCCTTTCCGGTAGTACGATATGCCGGCGACTGATTTGCCATTGCCGAAAAATCGACAAACAGGCAAAAAATAAGAACATAAAAATGATACTTTTTCATATCTGTCTATATTATATCTGTGGTTTCCTTACAGCAGTTTTACCGGCCCCAACATTCCTTCCGGCATCCATTGCTGACGTTCGGTCCATACATAACCGGCTTTGTTTTCCGGCGTTGATTTCAGGAAATTGCCCTGCGTGGTCGTTACTTTTATCCGTAACATTTTGCCGCCGGCATTGTCGGGGATACGGTATAAATGCCGTCCGTACCAGTGGTTGCCGAGATTTTCTTCGCCGACCGTTACTTCGGAAACTCCGTGTACCTTTCCCAGATCCAACCAGTGACAGGGCGCGATATTGTCGGGCAGGCGTTTTTCGTAGAACAGCCGTCCGGCAAACGAACGTGTCGTTTCATCGTCTTTCAGATCGAACAGCGCGTCGACTTGCCGTTGCCGTTCGGTACCGTTGAGATGTTCCATCCGTAGCGTCCATCCCCCCTGCAATTCCATACCCGTGGTTTCGCCTGGTTGGGCGGGCAGGGCTATTTTGTCAATATCCGATGTGTCGAAAACAATCAGTTGCGATGCGGCAGGCGGCAAATCAACCGTCAGCGTGTCGCCCGAAACGGAGGGATACGGGTAGCGTTCGCCCGTCTCGGCATTCCAAAGCCAGGGCGTTCCCTTCGATTCGGGAAACGAAATGTTCTGTATGATCCGTTCGTCAAGGCTGCAGTTGCTGATGAAGAAAATATCCTTTCCGGCAGACTGCTGGCGTATCTGGCTGATGTTATTATTGGGGTTGTCAATTCGCATATACGGACTGACGCCGCACTGCTGCTGAACGGTTTTGAACCATTCGGCAATATCTTTTCCGGGAGGTTGAACCGTAAAAATCCGCAAGGGATACGCTTTTTTCATGGCGGCAACAGTCTTTGCAACCTGCCGGTCGTTCTTTACATGATTCCTCAGTCCGGGCGATTTGTACGGTTCCTTCCCGACAAAGATCAGTTTGCCGCCTTTGTGGACAAAATCGGACAGGGCTTTGGCGGTGGCGGGCATAAGGGTCTCGACTTCGAGCAGGATGAGCGTGTGATACCGGCGTTTGCCGTATTTCAGACAGCCGTTTTCGGTGACGCTTTTAACGATAATTTCTTCGCTGGTATAGTCACAGCCGTTGCCGTTGCGGTGAATACTTTCCCACACGTGATACTGATAGGACGGATACCACAGTCCGGGGAACGGGTCGCGTTGCGGGCCGTGAAGCGTCCACATATCCGCCAGCGGATGCAGTATCGCTATGTCGGCAAACGGCTCGGTTTCCTGCAGCAGCGCCGAAAGGCGTGTCTTGTAGTCTGTGAATTGCCGGACATACGGCCACCAGGTGTTGCGTTCGTCGAAAAACGTGCCGTATCTGACCCAGCCCGGATATGGCGCCGTCAGCGGGGAATAGTTGTAGCCGCAAAGTACGGAATGGGTAACGCCCGACAGGTTGCTCTGATCGCAAACAGTCTTGATTTTCTCAAGCGTTACATTAAAGGTTGTATGTATGTCGGTCACTTCTTCGCAACTGACCACTTTTTTACCAGACAGCCGCGCGGCGGAAGCCACAAATTTATTGACCGGCGTATACGCATTAGGAGTAGCCGGATGTCCCGTCCATGTTTCACATTCGGGAATATCAATGTCCATGGATGCGTGCAGGGGATGAAATTCATTCCCGTAAGCCTGTACCCGCGACAGAAATCCGTGTTTGTTGCACCATTGCGTATAGGTCTGCAGAAAGCGTTCGCGAATCAGTTCCATGCAGGTAACAATAAAGTCGTAACGGGCGCGTGAAACGTCTTCTTTTGCTTCGCCTGACAGTTGGGTGATTTCGGTTCCCTTAACGGCATGTCCCATTCCTCCGACTTTGAACAGAATAAAGGGCAGGTAGGGTTTGACGTCGTATCCGCGACGGCGTCTGAATTCGTCCAAATATCCGGGTCCCCAGTTGGCGCCTTCCAGTTCCATGCTGTCACAGAAGATGGCGCGAAAACTCTTTAATCCTTTCAGTTCGGGGAAAAGGGTATCCGACATCCGGTTCAGGAAACTCAGTGTGGCGTCTCTGTCGTAATGATTCAGCACCGGCCCGCCCGCGCCGGCAGTACCTTGAATGACGCTCTGAAAACCTGTTATCTTGACCAGCGCATACAGTATATATTCTCCCTCCGGCACCTGTATTTCGAGTGTTTTCTGCGTTTTATCGAAGGGCAGCCATTGAGGCTGGGCGAATTTGTCCATTTGCAGGGGCGCAAGGCAGAGGGATTCTATCTCGCTGTCGCCTTTACCGCGCGAAGATATTTGCGGTGCGGCTTCTTTTTCTATATCGGCTGTTTCAATCCTGACGCTTCCTGCGCCTTTCACTTTCCGGCTGGCGATGGTAAGCAGGTGCGAACGTTCGTCGCCTTTCAGTAACTCGGCTCCGAAGGGCCATCCCGAGCCGACGATGATGTCGCAGATCAGTCCGCGTTCTTCCGCGCCTTTTAGTGTAACCTTAACCATCTCAATCCATTCGGGACTGAGCCACGGGAGTGAAGGAATTGCCATGTCGTCGGCTACGGGGAACTTGATCGGATTGATTTCCACGCCTCCGATGCCGGCTTCTTTCAGCACGTCGAGTTCGCGGAGCAGTTCCGAAGCCGTTACTTTGTTGCCGTTCCACCACCAGCGGACAAACGGTCTGGCGGTTACGGGCGGCGCCTGAAACAGGTCGAACAGACCATCTCTTTCTGTCCCGTTGCCGTAATTCAAATCCATATCCGCGTTCGATAACGGATATATCCGCATCGCCGGCAAACCAGCTGCCAAAATCATTCCCGATTTTATAAATTTCCGTCGGGAAACAGGGAGCTCACAATGTTCATAATTCTTTGGCGTAAGCCGTTTACTTGTCTGTTTCATATATAAAATGTTATAATAGTTGCCACGGATTGTACGCTTAGGACGCATGTAATCCGTGGCAAACTTACTGATTATTTTTAGATTTCAACGATCAATACCCCGGATTCTGTTTGATGATTCCCTGGCCTTCGTCGATGACCGACTGCGGCAGTGGGATACGCAGGTAATTTTCATTTACCAGTGTCGGTTCACCCAGAATCTCGCATTTACGCCTGATCAGTTCCACATACGTACCGTCGCGGATAATATCCTGACGGCGGCAACCTTCGGCATACAGCTCATGCACCCGTTCCATCAGCAGTTTGTCGAGGAAATCGCGCGTACCGGAGAACGAACTCATAGTATAAGCCGGCAGTCC
>JAIRXI010000218.1 GCA_031268395.1 Tannerella sp.
TCCCCGGCGCAGCGAAGACGCTATGCCGGGCGACAGTTCCTGCCTTACAGCAAGCCCGGAGGCTTGCCGTAAGTCGCCCGGCGAAGACGCTACGCCGAGCGGGGGTAGTTTGGCGATTGCTTCGTACCTCGCAATGACGGCGCACAACGACCCGTCATTGCAGGATAGCGCGCCGTGCACCGTCATTGCGAACGCAGGGAAGCAATCCACTGTCTATAACGATTCCCTTGAAGCGGAACAGCCAGCCACATTCCGTCCCCCCCGACGGGACTTGCCGTTGTCCGAAAGAAATCACAGTTCGGACAATGTCGTCCCTTGCCATATCAAAGAAAAAAACGACCATTTGGAATGTGTCCTGTGTATAAGGGGACACGGGGATGCACGGCGCGGGTGGAAACGGTTTTGTCAGCTCAGCTTTGCCAGCGCGTCCCGGATTCGTCCGATGGCTTCCGCAAGCCGCCCGTCCGAGGTGGCGTAGGAAAGCCGGATACAGGTCGGCGCACCGAATGCGGCGCCGCTCACGGTGGCCACATGACCGGCTTCCAGCAGATACATCGCCAGGTCCGTGACGTCGTTGATACGGTATGCGCCGGCGCTTTTGCCAAGGTAAGCGCTGACTTCGGGGAAGAGATAAAAGGCGCCCTGCGGCACGCTGACTTTGATGTCCGGGATCTCTCCGAGCAGGCGCAGCGCCAGATCGCGGCGGCGAAGAAACGCCCGGCGCATGTCTTCCACGCACTGCCGGTCACCGGTAAGGGCGGCAAGGGCGGCTCTCTGGGCGACCGAGCCGGGTCCGGAGGTGTATTGCCCCTGCAATTTACCGGTGGCCTTTGCGATCCACAGCGGCGCGGCAATGTAGCCGATGCGCCACCCCGTCATGGCAAAGGCCTTGGAAACGCCGTTGATAACGACCACGCGGTCTTTGATTCCGGCAAACCGGGCGATACTTTCGTGTTTGCCGGCATACCGGATATGCTCATAGATTTCGTCGGACAGCACGACCACGTCCGGATGTCCGGCAAGCGTCTGCGCCAGGCCCTGCAGTTCTTCGCCCGTGTATACGCTGCCGGTCGGGTTGGAGGGTGAACACAGGATCAGGGCCTTTGTCCGGGGCGTGATGGCCGCTTCGAGCTGAGACGGCGTGATCTTGAAATCCTGTTCGATGCCGGTCGGAATCACGACATTCGTCCCTCCGGCCAGTTTCACCATCTCGACATAGCTCACCCAGTATGGCGCGGGGACGATCACCTCGTCGCCCGGATTGACAATACTCAGCAGGACGTTGCACACCGACTGCTTCGCGCCGTTGGAGACGACAATCTGGTCGGCCGTATAATCCAGGCCGTTTTCGTTTTTCAGTTTGGCGACAATGGCTTTCCGCAGGTCCGGGAAGCCCGCTACCGGCGAATAGAAGGAGAAGTTGTCGTCGACGGCTTTTTTCGCCGCCGCCTTGATATGGTCGGGGGTAAAGAAGTCGGGTTCGCCGACGCTTAAATTGATGATGTCGATTCCCTGTGCCTGCAATTCGCCGCTCTTTTGCGACATGGCCAGCGTTTCCGACGGTGCCAGGTTTGCGATACGTTCAGATACTTGCATAATACATACTGTTTGTTGTTTTCGGGCGTCAAAAGTAATCAAATCCGGAGATTCGACGGTTTAAAAATTCACAAAAGAGAAGGTTGAATGACCGCAACTGCGTCCGCTGCAACTCCTTGCCACCGGACTTACTGTACCTTGTAGAGGATATGTCCCATCCGTTCCTTTTTTGTTTTCATGTAAAACTCGTTGTACGGATTGGGGGACACTTCGATGGGGACGTTTTCCACCACGGTCAGTCCGTAGGCTTCCAGTCCGACACGCTTGACGGGATTGTTTGTCATCAGGCGCATCCGGGTGACGCCTATCCGCCGCAGGATCTGGGCGCCTACGCCGTAGTCGCGTTCGTCGGCCCGGTGTCCCAGATGCAGATTGGCATCGACCGTGTCCAGTCCGTCTTCCTGCAGTTTGTAAGCTTTCATTTTCTCCATCAGTCCGATTCCGCGGCCTTCCTGGTTCAGGTAGAGGACGACGCCGCAGCCTTCTTCCTCAATCCGGCGCATGGCCGCGTGCAGCTGTTCTCCGCATTCGCAGCGGAGGGAGCCGAAAATATCGCCCGTGACGCAGGACGAGTGTACGCGCACCAGTATTGGCGCGTCTTTCCGGATGTCTCCCCTGATCAGGACGATGTGTTCCTGACCGGTACTTTTCTGGAGAAAGGGGATGAGGCGGAAATGGCCGTAGCGGGTCGGCAGGTTGACTTCGACGCCCATCTCGACGAGCGATTCCGTCTGGAGGCGGTAGGCGATGAGGTCGTGGATGGAAATGATTTTGATGCCGAACCTGCGCGAGACTTCCATCAGCTGCGGCAGGCGTGCCATGGTGCCGTCGTCGTTGATGATTTCGATCAGCGCGCCGGCGGGATACAGTCCGGCCAGGCGCGCCATGTCCACCGTTGCTTCCGTATGTCCGGATCGCCGCAGGACGCCGCGCGAACGGGCACGCAGGGGATTGACGTGTCCCGGCCGTCCCAGGTCGGCCGGGAGGGTTTGGGGGCTGGCGAGGGCCCGAATGGTCTGCGCCCGGTCATACATGGATACGCCCGTGGTGCAGCCGGCGCCCAGCCTGTCGACCGTGACGGTAAACGGCGTTTCGAGCATGGAGGTGTTGCGTGTGACCTGCATGTCCAGTTCCAGTTCGAGGCAGCGTTCTTCCGTGATGGGGGCGCACAGTACGCCGCGGCCGTGCGTCATCATGAAGTTCACCTTTTCCGGGGTGATTTTCTCGGCGGCAATGATGAAGTCGCCTTCGTTTTCGCGGTCTTCATCGTCCACCACAATCAGGAACTTCCCTTCGCGGAAATCTTCAACCGCTTCTTCTATCGTATTCAGCTTTTCCATATTCAGTTTGTCTTTCTTCATTAATCCATTGAAATCATTCGTCATTCTCCATGCTTTCCAGGATGTCCAGCAGTTCGTCGCTGACCCGGCAGATGCTCCGGATGTCGGACAGCAGGAACCTGCGCCGGTAGATGCCGGCCAGGTAAAGCGGCAGCCCGACGGGGAAGAGACATCCGGCGAGGATGCCTGCGTAGCCGGAGAAGGGGGTGTCCGTTTTCCGGGGCGCATTTACGACGGGGTAGTCCATCAGTTTGTTCAGCACCAGATTCCGGTCGGAATTGCTGCCTTCCTCCACCAGCTGTTCCAGCGCGTCGACGATCTGTGCGGCTTCGCTGTCTCTTCCGCCGCGTTTCCAGAAAGCCAGGTAGGATATCCAGCGCCTGTTTGTGGACAGATAGGTTTCGCACTGCCGTTTCAGCCCGGCGATGTGGTGGCGGAACGATGCGCGATCCAGCTGATACATGATTACTTCCTTTTTTTCGATTTTCCGGCTGATGCGTATGCCCATCCACTTCTTGAAGCCGTCGACGTAGGTATCGGCATTCAGGATGACGGAATCGTTGACGGCTTTCCAGGTGAGGAATCCTCCCAGGGGGAGCAGGACGGCGGAGCTGAGCCACATGCCTTCCCAGGGCGCCCACATGCCGTTGCTGGCCATCTTGAAGCCGATATTGTCGATGATGTAATAGAAGACGAAAAGGAGGACGGAGATGACGACCGGCATGCCCAGTCCGCCTTTCCGGATGATGGCTCCCAGCGGCGCCCCGATAAAGAAAAAGATCAGGCAGGCAAACGAGAGGGTGAATTTCTTGTGCATTTCCGTGTGGTGCCGGCGCATTTCCTTTTCTTCGCCTGCCAGGAGGGTGGCCTTGAAGGCGTATTCGCTTTTCATGTTCTCGAACGCCGACTTGGCCTGGGTGAGCAGCGAGAGGCGGGCGCCCGCCGTTTTTGACCGGTAAAGCTCGTCGAAATCGAGCAGATCTTCTTCCGCCGTCTCTTCCGCCGGCATGCCGGCCGGTTTGTGGTTGGCCGCCGGAGACTGCCGGTATTCGTCCAGCGTTCTTTTGTAGGAGTGGTTATACAGCAGGGTGGCGTTCTGCTCCTTCACGCTGTCGAGGGAGAGGGTCATGGAATCGATGGATTTCCGCAGGTCGGCCAGGTTTTTCCCGACATAGCGGTTTCGCATCATCGACTCGTCCGCCCGGTTGAAGTTGGCGTCATACTTTATCAGAAATTCCTTCGTTGCGAACGTTTCCTTCCGGTAGGGCACGGCCTCGTTCGATTTCGTTCGCTGCCCCTGGCTGTTCAGGTTCTCAAACGCTTCGCCGCTGCTCATCGACAGAATCAGGTACAGTTTGCTGGTCGCCATTTTGAGCCGTCCGGAATCGGCCACGATGACCTGTGCACTGTTGAATCCTGCGGAATGGTCGTAAATCATCAGGTTCCTCAGCAGTCCGTCGCGTTCTTTTTTCTCTACATAAATATTATATCCCGCAATTTCGTTGGAGAAGGTACCCTCCGGGATGTCGAGTTCCGGCGATTTCTGCCGCATGGACTGCACCAGCGTCCACATCTTCACCTGCGAGAGCGGAACGACGCTGTTCTGGAAATAGAAGGCGCCCACCGCCACAAGACACAGGACGATGATCAGCGGCTTCATGACGCGGAACAGCGAGATGCCCGCCGCCTTCATGGCCAGCAGTTCGGACTGTTCTCCCAGGTTTCCGAACGTCATCAGCGAAGCCAGCAGCACGGCCAGCGGCAGGGCCAGCGGCACGAGCGTCAGCGCCGCATACGAAAACATCTCGGCCAGCACACCCATGCCAAGACCCTTCCCCACCATGTCGTCGACGTATTTCCACAAAAACTGCATGAGGACAATAAACAGGCAGATGCCGAAGGTCATGACAAACAGCGGCAGGAACGTTTTCAGCAGGAAAATGTACAATCGTTTTATTCGCATAAGTCCCTCTTTTGACCTGCAAAAGTAGTGCAAAACGGGCAAAACGACGTCTCCGGGATGTGAAACTACATTAAATCCCCCCGACCGACCGCATCCTTTGCAGGACGCCGGCAGCATCCGGCAGACCTCTCTGCGCAATCATCCTTCATTTACAGGCTCCGCTTCGCGCGGAACCGGGCCACGGGCGGAGCATCCGACGCGCCGGATTTCTTCCCCGCGAAACAGCTACCGTCCCGGACGAAACCGCAGGGCGACCATCCCGCCTCTCGACGCAATCGTCCTGCAGTTACCCCGTTCCGGAAATGAAACCGCGCCGGCCGCAAGGCCTCCGCCTGTCCCGCGCTGACCTCAGATCCCCAGCGACCGTTTCAGCCCCTCCACCTGGGAATCCCACAGGGCGATGGCATCCGCCGTTTCGTCCGGCTCGGCGAAATCGGTAATTTCGAGCGACGTGGCCCCGGTCAGTTCGATGTCGTGAATCGCGAATTCAAAATAGGAATGTCGCTCTTCATCTTGCAGCCAGTGGAAGCGGATGGCCGCTTCCGGCCGGATAAAAACAGTCTCCGCTTCCTCTTCCGACCTGTTCCAGACAAAGGTACACCGCTCCCTGTCGAATCTGACCTCGTCAGCAAACCAGGAAGACAGTCCCATCGGTGTCGACAAATGATTCCACAGACTGTGGTTGGACACCTTGTTAAAAACGTACTCAATATGAAATTTCTCTTTTCTCATGCTCCACTGTTGGCAATTAACTTTTCGCGGAGCAAGATACAAAAAAAAATGAAAAGAAGCGGGAGAAGTCGGTTTTTTTTCTTCGGGCATGTATTTTTTTTGTACTTTTGCGGCCGATAACGAAGATGTAAGGACGATAGAAGGAGATGAAGAGGGGACGAATAGTCCCCCTTCTTTTTATGGACATGATTGAAAAAGATATAATCACACGTTTGGCAGAGGCGCATCTGGCCACATCGGAATGTTTCCTTGTAGAAGTCTCAATAACGCCGGACAACTTGATTGTGGTGGAAATAGACCGCGACACGGCCGTCGGGATCGACGACTGCGCGGCACTGAGCCGCTACATCGAGGAACACCTGGACCGCGAGGCAGAAGACTTCGAACTGGAAGTAGGTTCGGCCGGCCTTTCCGCGCCGTTTAAAACCGTCCGCCAATATATAAAAAACAGCGGAAACGAGGTGGAAATGCAGCTCGTAAGCGGCAAAAAACTGACCGGCACACTCCGGACGGCAGACGGACAGGGCGCCTCCCTCGCCGTTGCGACGAAAGTCAGACCCGAAGGAGCCAAACGGAAAGTGACGGTCATAGAAGAGCAGAGATACGGATACGACGAAATAAAATATACAAAAAACATAGTAAGATTCAAGTAAAGTTATGGCGAAAAGAGAAAAAACAATCAGTATGATTGACACGCTGGCCGAGTTCAAGGAACTGAAGAATATCGACAAGGAGACAATGATAAATGTCCTGGAAGAATCGTTTCGGAACGTGATAGCCAAGATGTTCGGGACGGACGAGAACTACGACGTCATCATCAACCCCGAAAAAGGGGATTTCGAAATCTGGCGTAACCGTATCGCCGTGGAAGACGGCCGGGTAGAAGACCCGAATCTGCAAATCTCCCTCAGCGACGCCCACCAGATAGACCCGGACTGCGAAGCCGGCGAAGAAGTAACGGACGAAGTGCACTTTGCCGATTTCGGCCGCCGGGCCATTCTGAACCTGCGTCAAACACTCTCCTCCAAAATCCTGGAACTCCAGAAAGACAACCTGTTCGCAAAATACAAAGGACTGATCGGCGCCATCGTAGCCGCCGACGTCTATCAGGTATGGAAAAAGGAAGTCCTGCTGCTGGACGACGAAGGCAATGAACTGCTGCTGCCGAAAAGCGAACAGATCCCCAACGACTTCTACGCCAAAGGACAGGCCATACGCGCAGTCGTGCAGCGGGTAGAAAGCGAAAACAACAACACACGCATCTACCTCTCCCGCACAGACAAAATCTTCCTGCAGCGCCTCTTCGAACTGGAAGTGCCGGAAATCAACGACGGACTGATCACCATCAAAGCCATTGCCCGTATCCCCGGCGAACGCGCCAAAATCGCGGTAGAATCCTACGACGACCGCATCGACCCCGTCGGCGCCTGCGTCGGCATGAAAGGATCGCGCATCCGGGGCATCGTGCGCGAACTTCGGAACGAAAACATCGACGTGGTCAATTATTCAACCAACACCGCCCTGTTTATCCAGCGCTCCCTAAGCCCGGCAAAAGTCTCCTCCATCCGCCTCTACGAAGACGAACGCAAAGCCGAAGTCTCCCTGCGCCCCGAAGAAGTATCGCTGGCCATCGGGAAAGGCGGCCTGAATATCAAACTGGCCTGTATGCTGACCGACTACACCATCGACGTCTTCCGCGACATCGACGCAATGGATGAAGAAGACATCTACCTGGACGAATTTGCAGACGAAATAGACACCTGGGTCCTCGACGCACTGAAAAACATCGGATGCAATACAGCCAAAGCAGTACTGGCCATGAAACGGGAAGACATCGTCGAACGCGCCGACCTGGAAGAACAAACCGTCGACGACCTGCTTGCCGTCCTGAAAGCCGAATTTGAAGACGAAGCCCCTGACGGAACAGAACAAGTCCCTGACGAAACCCCTGACGGAACAGAACAAGTCCCGGACGAAGCCGCCGACGGAACAGAACAGGCCCCGGACGAAACAGAACAGGCCCCGGACGAAACACCCGAACGAACGGAAGACGCTGCCGAAGCCGCCGCACCACCGCCGGAAGACGCTGCCGAAGACGCCGCACCACCACCGGAAGACGCTGCCGAAGCCGCCGCACCGCCGCCGGAAGACGCTGCCGAAGACGCCGCACCACCGCTGGAAGACGCTGCTGAAGATGCCGCCGGAGAAGCAGCGGAAAACCGTATCCCTCCGCCGCCGGACGCCGTCGCCGAACCGGAAAATACAGTCACTCACGAAGAAGGAGAAGAAGAAAACAGGGCCGAACCGGAACCCGGAAGTCAGGAATAAAAGAATAGTACACATTATATGTCCATAAAAATAATCAAAGTAACAAGAGACTTGAATGTTGGCATCACCACGGCGGTCGATTTCCTGCGCAGCAAGGGCTATCAAGTAGAAAGTAATCCGAATGCAAAGATTACGGACGAACAGTACACCCTGCTTGTAAAGGAACTGGGGAAAGACTTGTCGCCGACAGAACAGAAGCAGTTACTTAACAGTCTGGCTCAGCCCGAGACGCCGCCGCCACCGCCGCCTTCATCGCCGCCGCCTCCATCGCCACCGCCG
>JAIRXI010000233.1 GCA_031268395.1 Tannerella sp.
CATCCCCAATATGAGAAGGATGCTGTATTTCATATAATAAACTAACTTTTTCATAATCATTCAATATTTATTTAATTGTTTATTTCAATCTCTTAACGCTCCGGCTTCTTAACGAGCCTTTCTGCCGTATAAGGTGATTTCCGAGATATACTCTCCCGTGACGGCTTCGAATCTGAAATACCGCGTTGCCGTGCTGAATTTCGGTTCTTCCGGATAGAGGAAAGCCCCGTCGCCTGCATCTCCCAGCATCTTGTAATCCGATTCCTGCTTGACTGAAGGAACGGCAATGGTATGGCGTGACACATATTCCCATTCCAGCTCTTCCTCATTCCATACATACATCTGGTATGCCAGCACGTTGTCGCCCCGGTAGTAGGCGCCCCGAACGTCGGTATCTGTCCATGTATAGCGCTGGTGGGTTATGATTCGCGACAGTTCGTACTTCTCGCCAAGGTCTATGATGATGTTCCACGGGTTTGACTCATTGGTCAGGTAAAAATTCCTCAGAATGTCCTCTTCCGTCAAGCCGTCTATTACTTTCGACATCTCACCTCCGTTATAGTTGCCGTCGGCTTGCAGGACGCCCATAAATTCGCCCGGCGGAGGCAGCGTCCATCCGCTTTTGGCAATCACTCCATCCTGCAACAGATTGATCGTGGTATCTTTGGCTAAGGTCGAATTACCGTATTTATCCTCCACGCGTATTTTTACCACAACCGGGTTTTGCGTAACCAAATCGATCGGCACGGTCACGTCCGGCTGATTGGAGGTAAACACGCCGGTGTGGTTCAGCTGCTCGCCGTCCTGCACATAATCAAGCGTTGCGTACACATATATGTTTTCTTTCAGCGAATCTGCCCATTTGATGATTATGGCGTCGAAAGAAGGCAATACTCTGACGGATTGCGCCGCCAGTTCCACCGCAGATTCCAGCGCGGTAACGGTTTGCCGGATATGTTCCGACTGATTCCCTGAACGGTCGACGGCATAAATTTCGATCGTATGCTGTCCGCTGCTGCCAAGCCCGAATACATCCAATGAATCGGTGAAATAGGATGCTGCAAAGTGAACGGCTTTCCCTGACGAATTAGTGTAAGAAGCCTCGACCGAGAGCAAGTCTTCGTCGGCAGGGCGCTGATAGAAAATCCTTGCCCCGCCGGGCAGCGGCTTTGAAGTAATGAAAACCGGCGCTGAAGGCGGTGTACTGTCCGCACCGCTGATCTCAAAACGTTTCGTCTCCTCACAACCGGACAAAAGATACGCCGACAGCACGACGAAAGTAACAGTCCGAAGCAACCTCAGCGAAATGACTGTATTATTATATAATTTTATCTTTTTCATGTTCTTAATTTTTAATTCTTAATTTTTAATTGTTTTTACCATCCCGGATTTTGAACCAGCGTGGCGTTGGCGCTTACTTCCTTTACATGGATCGGCCATAAACAATCGGTAATCGACCATTTACGCGACTGCACTATCTGCAAATCAAAAAACGTAGATGCGGTAGTACCCAAATAATTCCATCCCCAGGCAGGAACTGAAAATTCGGATATGGCTCTTTTTGTACGTAGCATATCCCAATAGCGCATGGCGCTTTCGTATGCAAATTCGATCCCCCGCTCTCTCAGAATGATATCCCGCAAATGATCCCGGTCAAAGTGTTTGTTTCGCGCTTCGTCCCGCACAAATTCGCCGGTATAAGCGTCTTCTATTTTAGGAATGCCCGCTCGCGCACGTACCATGTTCAGCGCGTCGTACACATCCTGAGAAGGTCCGTAATATTCATTCAGCGCCTCTGCTTTCATCAGGTACAGATCGGCTACGCGGATATATGGCCAGGCATAGAGTACCAGCGAAGAGGCGCCGGCTCCATAAATAGATTCGGGATGTACGATTTTTTGTACCATGATACCTGTTTTAGGCGCCCATGTGCCGTGGAGGGGGGCATAATATCCACCGGGTGAATCGGCATACATCATGGTGTTGATACGTACCTGGTGGGCGCGGTAATACCCGCCGGTGATGCCGAGATTGGCATAAAAGCGCGGTTCACGGTTCAGGTACATCCGGATGGTTTGTACGCCGGGTTGCATAAATCCCCGCATGGCCGTATATGCCGGATTGTTTTCGTCAGGTGTGGTGACGATGTCCAGCAGGGTGCTTTGAATGACGGTATTGTCGTCTTCAAAAGGCAATCCGTGTTCCGTATAAAACCGTTCCATCGACTGATAGGAACCTGCCATCCAGCCGGATCCAGAATTTGAAGCGCCCGGTCCGCCGTATCCATCCGGTTTTTTTATAACTGCCGCGGAGTGCATGGTGCTGACCGAACCCTCGTCGGCTACTACTCCCCAGATTATTTCTTCGTTCCAGGTATCCACCAGCAACATTCGCAAATCGTAGAGTTTTTGCATCTTTTCCGTATTGAGCCTGAAATCGGTTGTGTCATACGCGTATGGTTGCCCTCTGTATTCGTATAACCGCAAGCCGTTCTGTGCACAGGATGCAAGCGCTTCGTCCGCTGCGGCAATCACATCCTTCCATTTCTCCTTATCTTCCGTCTGAGAAAAGAAAGGTTGGCCTTCTGCGTTCAGGAAATTGCTGTAATATTCCGAGTTGCCGTTGTAGAACGGGCTTGCACGGTACAAAAGGATGCGCACTTTCATGGATTTTGCCGATACTTTGTCCACTTGACCCAGTTCATTGATGCCCGCCCGTTCTTTCAGGTCAGGTATCGCTTCGTCGATCAGGTTGACTATATATGTAAAACATTCGTCAATCGTGTTGCGCGGCAAGAACAAGTCCTCATCGGGCGCGTCGGGTGAAGCCGTCTTGGGCAGGATGATGGGACCATACTGCTGCATGAGCAGAAACAGGTAATAGGCTTTCATATATTTTGCCTGTGCGATCCAGTCTGCTTTGTCTTCTGCCGTCATATCCGGAATCAGATGTACATTTTCTATAAACAGGTCGCAGTGGCGAATGCCCGCCCACAAACTAGGCAATGCCCACCAGGCGGAACTGTACTTTTTGCCCGACCAGATATCAATCAGCGGATCGGAGGCAGCCTGTTCCCCGCGCATAATGGCGGCGCCTTGTACCCAGGTCCGCTCTGCATCTATATCCGGAGATGTGATTATCCACTCGTCTCCCATCGTATATTGTGTATTGTCCCGTCCCTGGGAAGGCAGGTAACTGTAAACTTTGGCCAGTGCATTGTACGCCATTTTCTGGGAAACAAACAGGTCTTCGTACTGTACCACATTGTCGGGTACGACGTCCAGATAATCGCTACATGAGCACAGAAGCACAACACAAATACCGATAAGCGATGAATGGCGAACGGTTCGTAGCGAATGACAAGCTATGCCTGACAAATTACGCCACATTTTTTTAATGATATTTATTCTTTTCATATATACATAATTTATTTTTTAACACTAAGGAAATATGGAACTCGCATGTTCATTATCTTATGTGTACATTAAGATACATGCTTCGTTTCATGTTATTATAGCATTTTTATAATTCATAATTAAAAATTAATTTGCAGTCCGACATTAAACCTCCTATTGATTGGGTATGCCAGTCCATTGGCGCCCATTTCGGGGTCCCACATTTTGAATGCGCTGATGACAAAGAGATTCTCCGCACTCAAATAAATACGGGTATTCTTCATGCCTAATTTATTAATTGCCGGCAGATTATATCCTGCTTCTATCGTTTTCAGGCGGAGGAAACTCCCGTCGCGCAACCACCATGACGATTGCTGGGTATTGTTTGCCAGCATCGAAGTTGACAGCCGGGGCCAAAAGGCATGTACGTTAGGATCGGTTTCCGTCCAGTAATCGTCGGCCACAATCTGGAGTGCGTTGCGCCGGTTGGTAAACGGCGCAATACCGTTCGCGTCAATGAAAAACGATACACGGGCATTCCCCTGGAAAAAGAAAGAAAAATCGAAGTCTTTATAGCCGGTAGACAAACCAAAGCCATATTGAATTTCAGGGACAGTAGGATATCCCATAGGAATCTGATCGTTCGAATCTACTGTTCCGTCTCCGTTGATGTCGGTGTATTTGATGTCGCCCGATATGTATGTGCCAAAACCCTGCCGGGGCGAGTTGTCGATTTCTGCCTGATCCACAAACAGCCGTTCCGCCACATAGCCCCACTGCTGGTTTATGTTATGTCCCTTATGGCTTAGATAACGGTCCGGGTAGTTTATTTCGTCTAATTCGAGATATTCATTCGCGGCGTATGTAAAGTTGGCGCGTCCGGTCATCCAGAAATCGTTGTTGAAATAATGCTGGAGGTCAATGGAAGCTTCCATTCCCTGTGATTTCACCTTACCGATATTTCCGCTGATGGTTGCATCGAACCCGGCGGATGCCGGCAGGCTGTTTCTCGCCATATACACGCGGTCGCGGATGTCGCGGAACACATCTACCTGAAATTTAAACGCTTCATCAGGCATCAGGCTTACTTCCAAGCCTACGTTAAGCTTCTTGGAGACTTCCCATCCGATGTCGGGGTTCGCATAACGCGAAATGGAATAACCTCCGTATGTATTGTTATAATTCTTTCCCCAAATGAAACTGCCGCCACTGCCGATGGAAATGTCCGACAAATAGTAGAAACGCCCGGATCTTCCCGCAATGGCGTCATTGCCCACCAATCCGTAAGTAACTTTCAGTTTCAGGTTGCTGATGGTTTTCTTCATGTTTTCCCAGAACGCTTCGTTGGAAATCAGCCATCCGGCGCCTATGGAGGGGAAAAAGCCGAAACGGTGTTCTCTGGTAAATTTTTCCGACCCGTTGTAGCCATAGTTAAATTCCGCGAAATACCGCTGGTCATAATCGTAAGCGATACGGCCGGAATTACCGAGGTTCCGTTCCGGGAGGGTTTCAAATACACTGGTGCTGCTTCCTGCAGTTAACACATATTCTTCCATCATACCCACGGTCATTATGCCGATCGTATGTTGCCCGAACTGGCGGTCCCAGTTCAGCCGGGCTTCATAATAGTAATGTCCGCTGGAATTGCGGGAAGGCTCCACATTGCCGAGTAAAGCGCTGGGGTTGGTGGGATTCGTGCAGTACAGGGTGTATTCTCCGGACAACGGATCGGATGACAGCAAAGCGTAATAATAGGGATTATAGCGGCGTTTTGCCGAATAATAACTCCATATATTCGCCGATCCTCTCAGGTGCATTTTCAGTCCTTTGACGAATTTGTCCAAATCCTGTGTCAGGGTCGCCTGTATGGTCATGGTAGATTCGTCCCGGTCTTCGTATCCCCTGACCATTTCGGCATAAGGATTGGCGGGGGCGCCTGACGCGGTACCGAACAGCGTATGCGGGGTGTACAAGTTGGCGGCATCCGGCGTCCATACGGCAGGATAATCCACCGGATTGGAGTTCATCACCATTTTGAAAATGTCGCTGGCCGACGTATACGGGCCGTTGAACCGCTCAAACCGGCCGTGTATCCTCGTGTCCAGCGTCGTGGTCGGGGTCAGTTTAAATATGACGTTACTGCGGAGGTGAACACGGTTGATATTGATATTGTTGTTGAAATTATTCTGCGGATCCACTTTCAGCAAGCCTGTTTCGTGATCGAAACCTCCCGCCACATAATAAGTCGCCGCCTTACCGCCCCCGGATACATTCAGGTTCGCTTTGGTATTGTACGTCTGTTGATTAAACAGTTGATCATACCAGTTAATGTTGGGATAAAGCATCGGGTTGTCGCCCCTTTCGGTACCCATTATTTTTTGCGGGTCATAAAAATCGGCGGTGGAGGAAGACCTTGTGGTAAACGCTTCATTGTACAGCCGCATGTAGTCCGCGCCATCCACCATCTTTATCATACGGGTCGGCGACGAGACGTTTACATCCACGCGGGCATTGATTCTTACCGCGCCTTCCATTCCGGCTTTGGTATTGACCAGGATAATCCCGTTAGCGCCACGCGCACCGTAAAGCGCCGTTGCCGCTGCATCCTTGAGGATGGAAAAACTTTCGATGTCGTCGGGTTGTGTTCGCGCCAGATCATCGGTTGTCGCCTCGAAGCCGTCTATCAGAATCAACGGGGAGACGTTGTAACCGAACGTCGTAACGCCGCGCACGAAAAACTGGGCATTGTCCGCGCCCGGCTCGCCTGTGGTCTGGTAGGATATGACGCCCGGTATTTTTCCCGCAAATGCGCTCGTAAGATTGGTGGCCGGTATCTTCAAATCCTTGATTTTTACCGTTTCCACCGATGCGATTACACTCGCTTTCTTCTGTACTCCGAACGCTACTACCGTTACTTCGCCCAGTTCCGCCACCTCCTCTTCCATCACCACCGTGATGATACGTCGCGAACCAATCGTCACCTCCTGCTTTCTATAGCCGATATAACTGAACTGTAACACGCAGGTATCACTCGGGACGGTGATACGAAATTCGCCGTTGGCATCTGTAGTTGTACCGAGGGTCGTACCACGCACCGCTACCATTACTCCCGGTAATGCTTCGCCCCTGTCGTCGGACACTGCGCCGGTAACCGGAATGTCCTGCGCCTCCACACTGTTGACGGACATGCTCCGCTCTCTTTCGCTATCGGGAAGAATCAACGATTCTTCTCCGTTCATTGCCGCCGAAACGCGAATCATTCCTGCGGCCGCTAACATAATAATTACAAATTTTCTCATTACTTTTTGATTTTGAGTTTTTAATGGGTTATCATTTTGATTTCGGCACTTTCTTAGTTTACTTTAATCATTCATCATTTTAAATCGCATTTATAAGATCAGTCACACCGCACTTATAAGTTCAGCGACACCGTACTTATAAGATCGGTGTAACCGCACTTATAAATGCGGTCGTGCAGTGTAAATTTCAGACGACCGTGATGATGTTCGGATATTCATATTCGCGTATCTCTTTGGTAAATACCCGGGCGCTTGAGCCTGACTGCGTAGCTACCTTCACCCGCCATTCACCGGGAATAACGCCGGCCGGAAGCACGAACTGGAGCCGGGTCGGCGTGTTGGGCGACAGTTGTCCGGCGGGGATGTACACAGAAGCCGTCCCGTCGGCAGCGGTGAAGAATACGCCGATTTCATCCGGCCGGTCGCCCCTGACGGCGAGACGCATACCCTGAATCAGCGCCATAGCGCCGGTATTGAGCGTGTCCGACACGCCGGATACGGGATTCGTCACGTCCTGTATGATAGGGCCGGTCGGCGCCGGCTGTTCGGCTACGCTCACGGTGAGGTTGCCGATCTCCTCGCGGGCATATTCGCCCTGCGTCAGGGCGATACGGGCGTTCACCTGTCCGGCCGGCACGTTATGTCCCAGGTCTTTGGCGTACACCGTGCCGTTGAAGCCTATCGTGGCATGAAACAGGCTGGTAACTACATTGTAGCCTTCGCTTACGGCCAGTGCACATTCCCGGAGAAACACTTGTACGAAAGCTTTCCCGTTCACGTTTTTCGTTGCAATTTCCTTTTTTTCCAGACGCAGGATGATCTCGTCTTCGTAGAGCGTACCGAGAATATTCGGACGCAGATAATAGTCGTTTGTCACGTCTTTTGTAAGCTCATTCAAATAGGCGATTGTTTTAATGGTACTCATAATTGTTTAATTTTAAATGATTAAAAAATATT
>JAIRXI010000244.1 GCA_031268395.1 Tannerella sp.
CAAAAAAGATATTAAGACAATCTTGAAATCGACACATACATTATTATGGAAAATGTAAAACCTATCCCAAAACCATGATGATTTACAGTGTTGACCTCCATAAATCTGTGCAAAACCGGTAATCCCCGGTTTTATTGACCAACGCATTTCATGAAAATCATCATTCCATCCTAACCTGTCAATGTCTGAATGCAATAATGCCCTTGGACCAACTATATTCATGTCACCTTTCAGGACATTGATAAACTGAGGCAACTCATCAAGACCTGTTTTACGTAATATTCGCCCCGTCTTGGTTGGTACACCTTCAACCATTGTCTGGAATTTCAAAATATTAAATGGTTTTTTATTCTTTCCTATCCTTTCCTGTCTGAATAAAACCGGATGTTTTTCCCTTACCTTAATCAAGGCGATTATTAACATCATCGGAAAGGAGAATATCAACAATGCTACAACTGAAAATAAAATATCAAAACTTCGTTTCATAATCCATATATTTAAAAGTACTTTGCTTCTCAAAGCATATTTGCAAAAAAAATTATTTTATTAGTTTTTCAAGAGCATTTAAATGTTCCTGAAATGCCTGTTTTTCTGATTTTGTAACATTATACCTTGTATTTGGTTTTCTTCCCACAAATTGTTTTGACATTGATATATATTCATTTAGTTCCAATATGGTTAAAATATACTTTACGTGGAGAAAAATTGTGATATGACGTCCTGCGTCTACTGCCGGAGTTTCTTTTCCTGCAACATTTCGCCGAGGTTATATTGCGGGTAGCCACCGGTTCCTTCCCGGCCTGCGCCTTTAGTCATCAGCAGTTTCAGTTCGTTGAGATGATTCTCGTATACGCCACGCGGCAGTACGTTATGTTGTTTACAAACGGAGGCAGCCATGCCGACCACTTCGCCGAACATGCCGATGGTTCGCATCTGACGGGTAGTCCCCAGGGCAACGTGTGTGACGCTCATGTTCCGTCCCGTCATGAACAGGTTTTCAATATTTCGGGAATACAGGCAGCGGTAAGGCGCTGGATAGGGGTAAATCATAGGCTGTTCGCAGATGGAACGGAACTCGTTTCCGGGGAACTGTTCGCTGTTTTTTGGATCGGGATAATGCAGGTCGATACTCCATGTTACGCAGGCGGTGGCGTCCGGGTACAGGATATGCTCTTCAATATCCTGCTGGCGGAGAATGATGTCGCCCAGCAGCCGGCGCGATTCGCGCTTGCCGGCGACATAAGCTACCCATCCGAGCGAGCGGTTCCAATATCGGTTTTTCTGACTGTATTCGTTTTTCAGGAACGACCAGTTGGAAAAGACGACGAACAGGCCGTAATCCCGGATGCGTTCAAAATCGGTAATCTGGTTGAAATTCATTCCCGTTTCCCATGTCCATTCGCCCATGTATACCTTTTGTGCATTTTCTTCGTTGAAATCCACGCCGTATTTGAAAGCGGGGAATGTACTGTCAAAATTGTCTTCTACGGAGTACCACTGTACCGAACTTCCCATCGTCATTTTATCACTGCTTTCGGGCGCTGTCGACTCTCCGTATTCACTCCTCGATTCGCGCCCCATAGAGAAATCGGCGCCGGCCAGTGCACCGATGCTGCCGTCGCCTGTACAGTCCACGAACAGGGGTGCGTTAAATACCAGTTCCCTTCCCGTTTCGACATGTTTGGCTGTCACCGATTTGATTTGGCTTCCGTTCATTTCAACCTTAAAGGCGTGATAATTCAAAAATTGAGCGATATCAGGCTCGCCGTCGACTACCTTTTTCTTCCTTTCGTCCTCATACCTGCCTGCCGGCTGTGCGTTTCCTCCCCTCACCGGGCTAATCTCCTTCACAATGCCACCCAGCGCGGGATAGGGTTCCAGTCCGATACGGCCGCCGAGGTGAACGCGCACTTCGGAACTGTTGTTTCCTCCCCCAGACCGGACGGTCCTGTATAAAAGCAACTTTCAAACCCAGCCGCGCTGCCGATATGGCAGTGCATATCCCACCGATGCCTCCACCGACAACGACAAGGTCATAATTGCCTCCGTCTTCGGGAATAATTCGCGTCTGTCCGTACCGGAACGCCGTCACTTCTTCTCTTCCCGCCGGAGGCGCAAACGTGCTGTCCTGCGTGAAATAGAGCGCGTCGCAGCGCCCGTTGAATCCGCCGAGATCGTGCAGGCCTATTTGCGTCAGCTTACTGTTGATCTGTACCTGGCCGCCATCCTGCCACGTCCAGGAATCGCCCGTATCGCCGAAAGTGACGGCGACCGGATATCCGTCGATCAAGACCTGAAACTTTCCCGGACCTTTCTCCTTCGTCCAGGGTGAAGTCCAGTTATACGTCCTGACAAACATGCGGTAAATTCCTGTCTTCGGAAATGTCGCCACGGTGAACGCATCGTCCACGGGCACGCCCATGCCGTGCGCCATCAGATAGGGAGACCCCATCAAGTCCATAAACTGCTGGTCGACTACCCAGCCTCCTTTTGCCGTGAAGCTCTCGGCTTCGATAAAAAGTTCTGCCGGCTTGTGATTGCATGCGAATAGAAAGATGCTTGCGAAAAGCATCCACCATGACTTGCTTGAATTGGAGAATAATGTTTTCATCATTTTGATTGTTTATTTATTTTCA
>JAIRXI010000264.1 GCA_031268395.1 Tannerella sp.
ATTCGGGCATAAGCCTGGGCGTTGAAATACCGTAATTCACGGTAACCTGCGACGATTTCTTATACGCTTCGCCGCGTTTCGTCGTAATCAGTACCACTCCGTTAAGGGCTGCGCTGCCATACAGTATAGCCGAATTGACATCGCGCAGGACTGTAATACTTTCAATGTCGGAAAGACGTATGCCGCTTATATCGCGGGGCAAACCGTCCACTACCATCATGGCCGTACCTGTCAGCGTACCGATAATGGCGCCGACATCCAGACTGATGCCCAATCCGCGAATATTGTTTCCGCCCAGCATACCGATCGCTCTGCCGCTCAGCACACTGCCCGGCCAAATGGAATTGTCGTACTTTCTGATATTACTCATGTCATATCCACTTGCCGCGCCGACAATATCACCTTTCATGGCCTTGCGGAAAGGAAGGTTAACGACATCTTTGTTGCCGTATAGAAACGGAGAGGAAACCAGGCTCAGTTTCTCGCCAATGTTCTCGCCGACAATAACAACTTTCTCGTATCCGGCGGCATCAATCATGATTTTGGAACCGGATTTCACTTTCAACGCGAACTTGCCGTCCCTGTCGGTAAGCGTGTACGAGTCTTCGCTGTATACTTCAGCGTTAACGACAGGATTTCCCGCTTCGTCCGTAACCGTAGACCGGAGGATCTCCGCCGGAGCGTTATCCTGAGCCGTCATCCTGCAGGGAAACAGCATTGCCTGCACCGGTAATACAATGCTTACAATGAGGAATATTATATTTTTCTTCATATACAATATATATTTCAAAATGATTAAAATGCTACCAACCCGGATTTTGCGGGAAGCCTTCATACTGGGTAGTATATCTGACCTGGATCGGCAGCCAGTTGTGTTTCTTATCTATCGTCCGCCTGATAACGACGCGTTCTCTGATGTTTATGGGTTTGCCGTCGGGTCCGCGGTCGAAGTCCAGCGCCGTTTTATCCAGGTAGCGCGGGTCGTAATTGCGGTTCCAGCGACGCAGGTCGTCAAAGCGCTGTCCCTCGAAAGCCAGCTCTACCGCCCGTTCACGGACAATCTCTTCAAAGAAGACGTCTTTATCGGCATAATACCTGGGCGCCAGGTCGGGCAATTGCGCGCGGTTGCGCACGACGTTCAGAGCTTCGAGAGCCGTTATCGAATAATTGGACGCTTTTGCGCCGGGACCTCCTCCGGACATGAAGTTTACGGCTTCGGCATACATCAGGTAGATGTCCGCCAGTCGCAGATAGGGCTTGTACGCCTGCAACCCGTTGGCCGTCGATGCGGAGAATCCCGTCCCAAGCGGAGCATATCTCAGGTAATAATAACCGGTCACGCTTGGTGGGTTAATATCGTTCCGGTGGCGTCCGCCGTTATACAGTTGTGCATACTGGTCGGCTCCGGCCGTTTGCCATATCTGGTCGCCGTCCTTGAGTATGTCCTTGTAGAAACGGGGTTCCCGATTTGTCCACGGGTCGTTGGGATCGTATCCCGATTCGGGATCGTTCGTAGGCAAACCGTTGGCCATGGCATAGTTCTTGGTATGGTTATGCGTGGGCACATCGGCGGACGAGCCGCTGTTCATGCCGATGGACGAAGGCACCATGCCGCCGAGCGTCGACCAGCGGACACGGGTGCGGTCATAAATCGTCGGCATCATGATACATTCCGTTCCTCCGGGCCTCTCGTTGTTCCATCTCCAGAAACAATCCGTCCATGAAGCCCAGGATTGCATCCGGTATAACCCGGTCCGGTCAGCCAGTTGAAGCAGTTCGCCGAAAGCGGCGGCCGCCTTTGCGCACAGTTCGGGATCATAGGCATTGTTTCCGGTCGCTTCCTCGTTTATCATCGGACTGGCGGCAAACAGGTAGGCCTTGCCGAGATAGCCGAGTGCATAGAATTTATTGATTCTACCCTTATTGTGCCCTTTTGTCGCCTGTCCCGGCCCGGACAAATCCCAGTGGTCGGGCAGCAGATCGGCGGCGGTGCGGAAGTCGTCGGCCATCTTCAACGCCGTTTCCTTGAAATTCAGGCGACTTAACTCGACGGCAAACAAATCCTCCGTGGGATCCAGCATCCTGTCTATGTAAGGCATTCCTCCCCAGAAACGGCATACTTCAAAATAAAACCATCCCCGAAAAAACAGGGCTTGTCCCTTCAAGTGGTTCCGTTCTTCTTCCGTCCCTTCAAAAAGACCTTCTTCGTCGATTTTTGCAATTGCAAGATTGGCCTTGCGAATAGCATACCAGGCATATTCCCACACTCTTTTAGTCCGGGAGTTTCCGTCGGTCGTATTCACGGACTGGCCAAAAAGATAACCTGAATTGCCCCAATAGTCACCCTGGTCAAACGGATAGGGCGATGGCCCGAGCGTTTCATCGGCAAAAAGACATACGTTAAATGCACCGCCTTTATCGGGGTCCATGATGCAATTGTACATCTCTTCCACAAAACCCTGAAAACTGGTGAAACTCCCGAAAGCATCCTTGTCGGATATATCCGATTCGGGCGCCTTGTCCAGATAGTTTTCGCAGGAAATCATGCTTATTCCCAATATAAATATTAAATATTTCATTACTTTCATATCAATTACTGTTTAAAAGGTTATATCAATTCCGAGATTGATTCGTCTCATCGTAGGATAGGCTCCGTCGGCGGCGGCGCCTCCGCTGTAGGTCGTTTCCCTGTCGTCCGGCAGATCGGACCAGAAAAACAGGTTGTTGCCGTTGAGGAAAATTCGCATGTTTTCGATGCCTGCCTTGTTGATCCACCAGTTCTTGTCCAATGAGTAACTCAATTCGACCATTCTCAGGCGGACGAACGAAGCGTCATAGACGTAATAATCCCCAATATTCTCCGCGGAAGTCTTCCAGCGCGGCAGGAATGACGAGGCGTTCTGATTGTCTTTCGACCAGTAATCGGCGACATGGCCGAAAACGATGTCCGTGTCGTTCCTGTAATTGTTGAAACCGATAACCCTGTTCGCATTGTTCACGCCATAAAACTGGAACATAAGGCTGAAGTTCCTGTATGTGGCGCCCAGCGAAAACGAGGCCGTGTTTTGCGGCACTTCCGAATAACCGACCGGAGCGCTGTCTTCGCTGCTTTTGATGATACCATCGGCATTGTAGTCGAGAATGTTGTAGTAGCCGGGCAATTTCTGCAGGTCATTCGTCTCCATCGGAATGCTGGCGTATATATCATCCCAGTTATTGTAAAAACCGGTGGATATAAGGCTTCTCGTCTGACCGATGGGATAGCCGGACGCTTTCAGGTGCCTGAACTGCAACGGCGGGTCGTCACGGAATATGACTTCATTTTCGTTATGCGTTATTGCAATTTTGGACCATATATCCAAGTCGCGAGACAGTTTTTTGTTTATGCCGATTTCGATTTCAAGTCCGTTCGACTTGACTTTCCCCAGGTTTGCGCTTGGAGGGGTTGCACCGAAAAATACGGGAACGGCGCGGCTACCTCCCGCAATGATGATGTCGGTGCGGTCTTCGGTAAAATAATCCACCGACAGCGACAACTGGCTTTTGAAGAAACCAAG
>JAIRXI010000315.1 GCA_031268395.1 Tannerella sp.
AATCAAACAGGTGACTTGTCACCGGCTTGTCATACTCGTCTATCAGGATGACCGCCTTTTGGCCGGTTTTCTCATGCAGTTGTTCAATCAGTTCGCCAAAACAGTCGGACGGCGTTTGCCTTGTCAGCGATATTCCATGTTTTCTCGCTATATCCTGCAGATAAGCGCGCAGACTGACTTTCATTTCCTCCGGTTCGGCATGGGAAATATTTGTCCAGTCAATCCGGATGAGCGGATATTTTTGCGTCCAGTCCCATTTATCGTAAATGTAAAGGCCTTCGAACAATTCTTTCCTTCCGCTGAACAGTGCGTCGAGCGTGCTTATCAGCAGCGATTTGCCGAAGCGGCGCGGACGGGAGAGGAAATAAATGCTTCCATCCGTAACCAGACGGTAAATATCCTCCGTCTTGTCAATATAAACGCAGTTTCCCTCTCTCAACTTCTCAAACGACTGTATTCCTAACGGTAGTTTCCTCTTCATGACATTCAAATTTCACAGTTTATCTGCAAAAGTATAAATTAATTATGAACCGGGAGCTAAAAATTAAGAATTAACAGCAATTCGGGGAGAAATTTTTTTTCGGTACCGTTTAGGGTGGAGGGTATGCGGATTTGTCGTGTTTATAGAAAAGCAGAAGAAAAAAGCAGAAGATGGAGGAAAAAACAGTCCCGTCACAGGGCGAAACAGAAGAGGCTCTATTAGTCGAATACCTGCGCGGCCGTTCCACGGAAGCGGAAAATATCCGCGTCACGCAGTGGCTGAAAGAGCATCCGGACAACGAGGAAACGCTGATTCAAGTGGCGAAGATGTATTATGCCATGCGGACAAGGGAGCGGATACGGCGGCGCGATTCACTGGCGGCGTTTCGCCGGATACTGCAGCGCAGGGATGGAAAAGCGCGCCGCATATCTCTGCGGAAGTTATCCGTGGCGGCGGCCTGTGTGGCGCTGGCCGTGTCAATCACAGCCAACTATTATTTCCTCGCGCAGCGGAAAGCGGAACAGCAATTCATCACGGTGCGGACAAATGCCGGCATGCGCACCAGCCTGAATCTTCCCGACGGCACGGAAGTTCACCTCAATGCATCCGGCAAACTGACTTATCCGGCGTCATTCGGCTCGAAAGAACGCCGGGTGACACTCGACGGCGAAGGCTATTTTCAGGTAGCCCGCGACACCCGGCGTCCGTTCACCGTCAGCGTGGAAAACAGGCGGATGGAGGTGGAAGCGCTGGGTACGGCGTTTAACATACAGGCTTACGCCTCCGATTCGCTGTTAAAAACGACGCTGGTGGAAGGTTCCGTCAGAATCGGCATGCAAAGCGCGTCGGGCGAATGGAAACATGCCAGACTGAAACCGGCGGAAAGGGCCGTATACAACCTGTCGGCGGAAAAACTGCACATCGCCGCCGTCAACCCCGTCTATGACACCGCCTGGATACAGGGACGGCTCATGTTCAGGGACACGCCCGTCCCGGAAGTGCTGACGCGCCTGTCGTATTTCTACGGCGTGACGTTCGATGTGGAAGACGAAGTAATCAGTCGCTACACATTCACGGGCACGTTCGAAAATCGCCAGCTTTCGCAGGTGCTCGACTATCTGTGCATATCCTCGCACATCAGCTACAAAATCATTCTTTCGCCCGAAGACGACAGTCAGGGAGTCCGACGGACGAAAGTCATACTGAAAAAGAGATGAAAAAACATAATGTCCAATCCAAAAAACAGAAATGCCTATGAAGAAACGCGGAAAATAAAAAACGTATATCACAGAAAAAAAACATACGGAAGTCTGTTTGCAGCAGCGCTCCCGTATGAAAAAAAATGATTTTTAATTACAAAAAAGCAAACAAATGTATGAAAAAAAATTTTAATACTATCAGCAGAGTTATGAAATTAACTTGTATACTTTTATCTGTATCGGTTGGTTTCGCCTTCGCGGCCGGCTCTTATGCGCAAAACACAGTCATTACCATGAATCTGTCTGACCGGACTGTCGCCGAAGTGCTTGAAACAATAGAAAATGAAACGGAATTTAATTTTTACTACAACAGCAAATTAGTCAACACAAACCGATTAGTCTCTGTTCACGTAAATAACAAACATGTGTATGCCGTCCTCGACCAGATGTTCAGCGGCCATGGCGTATATTACAAGGTCGTGGATAAGGACATCATTCTCACGGCATCAGCCGGCGCCGGATCGAACGGAACAGCCGCAGTGACCCAAAACCGGATAAGCGTATCCGGAACGGTAACGGACGCCCATGGCGAGCCGGTCATCGGCGCAAATGTAGTAGAAAAAGGTACGGCAAACGGCACGATCACGGACGCAAACGGCGCTTTCACCTTTACCGTATCCCCCGGCGCCACGCTGGAAATACGCTATATCGGCTATACGACAAAAGAAGTGCCCATCGGTAACAACACAAGTTTTTCCGTCATGCTGGAAGAAGACACCCAGGCGCTGGATGAGGTGGTGGTCGTAGGGTATGGGCTGCAGAAAAAGGCGAACCTTACCGGATCGGTGGAAGCGGTGAAAGGAGACGATATTATCAAACGTCCGGTGATGAGTACAACGCTGGCCTTACAGGGATTGGCTTCCGGCGTGACCATAACGTCGAACTCCGGTCAGCCGGGAAACGAAGGGGAAAGTATTCGCGTCCGGGGAATCGGAACGCTAAACAACAACGATCCGCTGGTTTTGGTGGACGGGATAGCCAGTTCCGTCAATGCCGTTAATCCGAACGACATCGAGAGTGTTTCCATCCTGAAGGATGCGGCTTCGGCTTCCATCTATGGTTCACGTGCTGCCAATGGTGTGATTCTGATTACGACCAAGAGGGCGGCAACCAACAATTTCCGGATTAATTTCAGTGGGTCGGCCGGGTTTCAGAGACCGGTAGACTTGCCGAAGTTCCTGGGCGCGATCGATTACCTGGAACTGTATGATATGGCCAATATGAACGATACACGTGCGGAAGATGGTTCACCGGGTGGTGTAACATACGGTACGGATTATATCAACAATTACAGAAGCAATATGGCGTTGGACCCGTACAGATATCCCAATACGGACTGGGCGGACGTAGTGTATAATACGCCGGCATTCCAGCAACAGTACAATCTGAGTTTCAGTGGCGGAACGGATAAGCTGAAAGCCTTTGTCTCCCTTAACTATCAGGATCAGGACGGAATGTTTCCCGATACCAATTTGAAACGCTATACGTTGCGTGTGAATACGGACTATCAGTTTTCCTCAAAATTCGCGGTAGGGATTGATGTTTCCGGACGTCATTCGACGGTAGATAAACCTTATAACGCAGCGTTCATGATGGGTGAAGTTCGCAGAACGCCGCCCATCTACGCCCATATCAACGAATTTGAACAAATCATGTACCCTTTGCTTGGCTATAACAGTTATGCTACCTCGCAGGCGAAATACGCCGGATATGATAACAACTGGTATCAGGAAGGGATTGTGAACCTGAAAGCCTCTTATACGCCCATCGAAAGCCTGCGCCTGGATCTCTCCTACGCGCCCAAACTGAACTGGGATACCAACAAGAGGCATCAGAAAGCCATTGAACATTACGATGTCGATGGAAATTTCGTAACGAACAGGCCGTCCATTCC
>JAIRXI010000316.1 GCA_031268395.1 Tannerella sp.
CGGAATTACAAGAGCGCTTGCTGCGACTACTTTCTTCTTTATATTCATTCTTTTTATTACGGAATGGCACCACCGAGAAAGAGAACATGGATTGAATATACGTGTTAAAAACCAGGCGATGCGATATGCCATATATATTGCCCTGTTAATGGCTGTCTTATTTTTTCATGCAACCGAACCGGCTACTTTTGTATATTTTCAATTTTAATATATTGTTCAGATGAAACGTTTCTTCAAAAAAATAATAATATTAGGCCTTATATTTGGCTGCACCATGTCATTTCTTGTAATATTAATTATAATCTCACTTCATGATCGGAATCCCTATATCATGGAATTTTTTATAAAGCGGGAAATGCTTATTGCTAAGCATCGTCAAAAAAGGCCTTCCATAATTTTACTTGGAGGATCAAATGTTGCATTTGGGTTTAACAGCGAGATGATTCAGGAAGCGTTGGATTTACCAGTTATTAATACTGGATTAGGCGTAGGATTGGGACTTAAATTTATGCTGGACAACACTTCAAAATATCTTGCTGAAGGAGATATTTTAGTTATAGCTCCAGAATATGAGCACTTTTTTAACAAGTTTGTTTATGGAAAAACAGATCTGGCCGTCCTGTTTTATTTGGATCCCTCTATAAGTACTGATTTTGATATGAAGCAGTTTAAAATTATGATAGATTGCACAAAAGATCTTATTCCGCTTCCGAGATTTTTCCCAAAACAAATAAACAAACAGAGCTACCATGCTTCCTGCTTTAATGAATATGGCGATTATGTATGCCACTGGACCATGCCTTCCCACCCTTATATACTACATGCTTCACTCGCCGATTTCAAGACAATAAACACGAATTTTCTGGATTACTATGAAAACGCAGTTACCGCTTTACGCAGCCAGGGCATACAGGTCGTCATCATCCCACCCTCATTAGCCGAAACCTCTTACAATACGATAAAAGAAAGGCTGCTCCCTCTATTTTCCGAATTTGAAAAGCGGGATTTGAGTTTTTCAATTTCCCCGCAGGAATTCGTATATCCCGATTCCCTGTTTTTTGATATATGTTATCATTTGGGATATGAAGGCGTACTGATTCGCACAAATCAACTTATAACATTGATGAAGACCGGCGGATTCGTACGGTGAAAAGACAAATCTGGTCATGTTGATTTTTCCGTTCACGCCATGGAGAAGCATGTACTGCACGTTTGTTCTGAAAAAAAACAGGAGAAATGCTTTCTCCATATCTTTTTTTTATACCTTTGTGCCCTTAAGAGAAATATAGTAATGAAATAGTATAAAATGGCTACATTAGAGAAAATTAGAAACCTGTCGGGCCTGCTGGTAGGAGTTGTCGGACTGGCATTATTTGCGTTTATTATCGGAGACTTTCTGAATTCCGGCTCATCGTATTTCAAGACGCCTCCGGATCAGGTGGCAAAAGTAGAAGGTACTTCGATCAATTACAGTTATTATCAGTCTCGGATCGAAGAAATGACGAATGTATACAAAATGGGCAACAATACGGGCAACCTGCCGGAAGAGTATCTCTCCCAGATCCGTCAGAGCGTATACAGTTCCCTGATACAGGAAATTGTGCTGAACGAAGCACTGGACAAACTGGGCATCAGGGTGACGGGTGAAGAATTGTTCGACATGGTTCAGGGAGAAAACGTGTCGCCGATGGTGCAGCAGATCCCGCTGTTTACCGACCCCCAAACCGGCGTGTTCAACAAGGCACGAGCGCTGAATATCCTGAAAACCATCGAAAACCTGGATGCCGCGCCGCAGGAACAGCGGGCAGAGCTTGAAAGCCTGCGCAACTACTGGCTGTTCTGGGAGCGGAATATCAAGCAGCAGCGCCTCCAGGAAAAATATACCACGCTGCTTGCCAAAGCCATTGTGGCAAATCCGCTCGAAGCCAAAAACGCATACGAAGGAGGGCTGGAAAGTTCGGATATCATATTTGCCATGCAGTCTTATGCAACCGTTCCTGATTCGCTGGTAAGCGTCAGCGATGCCGAGGCGAAAAGACTCTACGATCAGCGCAGGGAGCAGTTCAGGCAGAAGGAAGCCCGGATTATGGACTACATCTCCGTAGACATCCGTCCGAGCGAAGACGACTTTCAGAAAGTCGGCGAAGACAGCGAGAAGGTCAGGGAAGAACTGTCGAGTACGCATACGATCACAGAAATGACCAACATTCGTCCGGAAATGAAGTACGTCGACGCCTTCAAGTCGGAAAAGACGCTGGATCCGGATATCGCCTCGTTTGTGGCCAAAGCGGAGATCAACGAAGTGGAAGGCCCCGTCTTCAAGGATGACAGCTATCGCTTGTGCAAGTTGGTGGACAAAACGGTTGCACCCGATTCCGTGAAAGTCAGCCATATCTTTTTGACGGCACAATCCGGAAGCGATGTAACCGCACTGGCCGACAGCCTGCTGAACGTCCTGAAGGCGGGAGGCAGTTTTGAAGAGTTGTCGACCGAACATTCCGCCGACCGGCAAAGCGTAGCGAACGGCGGTGAGGTAGGCTGGTTCACCGATGAAATTGCGTTGACACAAATCGGAGAAGATTTCAGGAACGCCATTTTTTCGGCGCCGCTGAATCAGCCCGTGATCGCAAAAACGTCGTTCGGGACGCATATTATCAAAATAACAGAACAAACCGCCAGCGTGCCCAAGTACAAAGTAGCAGACATCACGCTGCAGGTCACGCCCAGCACGAAGACATACGGATTTATTTACAATGAATTGAACCAGTTCCTGTCCAGAAACAACACGGCTGAAAAAATAAGCCAGTCGGCCGGAGACGCCGGTTACAGCCTGGTGCCGAACGTGAGGGTTACAACCGAAGACCGGACGATCGGCTCCGTACCCGATTCGCGCCAGGTCATTCGCTGGGCATTTGAAAGCGCTCGCAAAGACGAAGTATCCACGATTTTCGAATGCAAGAGCCATTTCGTCATCGCCGTCCGCAAGAGCGCTTTGCCGGAAGGATACCAGCCGTTTGCATCGGTGGCTTCCATGCTGAAATACGAGCTGGTTGCCCGGGAAAAAGGAGAAGAAATCGCGACAGGGCTGAAAGAAAAAAATCTCCGAACGCTGGATGCCTGCGCTCAGGCCATGAATGCGACGCCAGATACGGTAAAATTCATCAGCATGAATACGTCCCGGATTACGGGTATCGGTTTGGAGCCGGCACTGAATGCGGAAATTGCATACGCCCCGATAGATCAGTTGACGGGGCCAGTCGTCGGAAATAACGGCGTGTACATGTTCACCGTGACGAACCGGGTGGAAGAAGCCAGGGAATACGACGAACAGCAGGAAATTCGCGCGCTGGAAGCCGGCAATGCCTACCGTGTTGGATATCAGGCCGTACAGGAATTGATATCCAGGGCCAAAGTCATTGACCGCCGCATCCGTTTTGATTAAATGCAGGCACGTGTCCGTGCCTCCGGAGACGGGAAAGAGGGCTGACCTTTCATATCTCCGGTTTTTTTACATGATGTATCATCTTTAAATCCTCGTTGTTCCATGAACCTGTTTATTTTTTACGGTATTCTGCTCATTTCTTTTGGAGCGTTCATGTCGGGAAGTTTTGCCATTCCGTTCGACAAAGTCAGAGCGTGGAAATGGGAAAACTATTGGCTGGCATATTCTTTGTTCGGATACGTGATTGTTCCGTTCCTGCTTTGTCTGCTGTTTGCGCCGGGCTTTCTGAACGCCCTGGGGCAGGTCCCCGCCGGGGCGTTGAGCACGGTCTTTCTGCTGGGCGCCCTTTACGGGCTGGCCAATCTCACTTTCGGACTGTCATTGCGTTACCTGGGCATAGCCTTGGGCTACGCACTGTCGCTGGGGCTGATGATGGCCATCGGCACGCTGCTGCCGCCGCTGCTTGACGGGCGGCTGGGCAAACTGTTTGAAGGCCATGGCGGCGTCCTGCTGCTTGCCGGCATCGCGACCTCGCTGGTGGGCATCGGTCTGTCGGGCTACGCCGGTTTTCTGAAAAGCCGCCAGGCCGGCGCCACGGAAGGCGTCAATCAGGAATTTCACCTTCGGAAAGGCCTCGGTGCAGCGCTTTTTGTTGGCATAACCGGTTCGGCGGCAGCGCTGGGCATCGAACAGGGCGCCCCCATTGCACGCGCCTGCGTGGCCAACGGGACATCTCCGCTGTTTCAGGACGGCGCCGTCTTTTTGGTGCTGTACAGCGGCGCATTCGTAACCACCCTGCTCTGGTGTCTGTGCCTGTCCGTCAAAAACAAATCTCTGGGAAAGTTTGTGCGACCCGGTGGCGGATCCCTGTGGATGAACTATCTCTGGTGCGCGCTGGCCGGATTCCTGTGGTACGTCAATTACGTATTCTTCGGGATGGGAAAATCCCGGATGGGCGAATTTTCTTTTGTCGCCTGGGGCATCCTGATGACGATGACGATCGTGTTTGCCTCCCTGTGGGGACTGTATCGCGGCGAATGGAAGAATGTTTCCCGAAAGGTCTACCTATTGATGTGGACAGGTTTGGCCGTCCTCATTGCCGCCTCGTTCCTGATCGGAATGAGCAGCAATTCATAGTTTACAGTTTTGGTTTCCGATTATTCACTTATTCATAATGCATACCAAATGACATCACGAGAAAGAGTTTTGGCTAGCATCGCGCATGTTGCCCCGGATCAAGTCCCGGTGGACATGGGCGCGACCCCCAGTTCCGGCATTTCTGCCATCGCCTATTCCAATCTTGTCAGGCAGCTGGGCAGGGATTTGCCCGTCCTGATTTATGACGTCGTGCAGCAACTGGCCCGTCCGGACGACACGGTGCTCGACCTGTTCGGGATTGATGTGCTTGACATTGAACGCGCCTTCGACGACCGGCCGGAAGACTGGTATCCCGTCCGGATGGCCAATGGCGCGGAAGCCTTCTATCCGAAAAACTTCAGGCCGGCCCTGCTGCCGGACGGCGCCTGGGCAACCTACGACGACGACGGACGGCGGATGCTGTCGAAGATGCCCGTCGGCGCCACCTTCTTTGACCAGACCTATTTTCCCTACCTCGACGGCTATCCGGACACCTTTGAAGGGTTGGACGCCGAAATGGGACGCATCATGTGGTCGCGCGACGTCCACAGCCCGTGGAATCATGCCGGCGAAGCAGACTTTTACCGTCAGCTCCGCGAAAAGGTACTGCTGCTGAGGCAACATACCGACAAGGCGCTGATGATTGTCTGCGGCTGCAACCTGTTTGAATGGGGCACTTTCCTGCGACGGATGGACAATTTTCTGATGGATTTGCTGTGCGAGCCTGACCAGGTGGCCCGCCTGCTCGACGAATTGTTGAAAAGGCATCTGGCTACGCTCGAAAAGGTATGCGCCGCTGTGGGCGACACTGTGGATATCATCCGTTTCGGCGACGACCTCGGCATGACCTCAGGCCCCTTCATGAGCGCTGAAACCTACCGGCAGCTTTTCAAGCCCCGGCACAAAATCCTGTGCGACTATGTCAGGTCGCACAGCCGGATGCACACTTTCATCCATTCCTGCGGCTCCATTTCCAAACTGATGCCCGACCTGATCGATGCCGGCATTGAGATATTCAACCCGGTACAGACCAATTCGCGCGACATGTCTCCCCGGTTTCTGAAAGAGGAATTTGGGAAAGACTGCACCTTCTGGGGAGGTGGAATTGAGAATGTCGGTACGCTGAATACCGGAAGCCGCGAACAAATCCGCGACCAGGTCTTTGAACGGATGGAAATCTTCTCTGCCGGCGGCGGTTTTGTCTTCAACACAATACACAATATTTTACCGGACGTTCCGCCGGAAAACGTGTTAACACTGTTCGAGGCCGTGGCCGACTTCAACAAACGATACGGCAAGGCGTGACGGCAGGAAGTACGGTGTCGAAAATACCTCTGCTGGGCATGACCCCGGACGGATTGAAAGAGGTTGCCGCGGAGGCCGGACTGCCGTCCTACGCGGCGAAACAGATGGCCGATTGGATATACCGGAAAAGGGTCGCCTCGATTGGGGAAATGACGAATATTCCAGCAGCCGGGCGCGCACGCCTCGAAGCATCGTATGAAACAGGCGTCTATCCGCCGGAGAGCCGGATGCAGTCGGCAGACGGCGCCGTGAAGTACCTGTTCCGGACAGCCGGCGGACAGACGGTCGAAGCGGTGTATATCCCGTCCGGTGCACGGGCGACACTCTGTGTCTCCTCGCAGGCAGGTTGCCGGATGAACTGCCTGTTTTGCATGACGGGCAGGCAGGGTTTTGCCGGCAACCTGACGGTGCATGAGATGATCAACCAGATCCATTCGGCGCCGGAATCCGCACTGTTGACCAACATAGTGTTTATGGGGATGGGTGAGCCTTTCGACAATACGAATGCACTGTTGAGCGTGCTGGAAATTCTGACAGCCCCCTGGGGATACGGCTGGAGCCCAAAACGCATCACCGTCTCGACGGCGGGCCTCATGAGCGGCCTGCAGCGTTTCCTGGAAGCGAGCGCCTGCCACTTGGCAGTCAGTCTGCATTCGCCCTACCCGGAAGAACGTCTGTCGCTCATGCCGGTAGAAAAGGCGTTTCCCGCCGAGCAGGTCATCCAACTGATCCGACAGTATGACTTTGCGCATCAGCGACGCGTTTCGTTCGAATACATTCTGTTTGAAGGCAGGAACGATTCGCCCAACCATGCGGAAGCGCTGGCCCGCCTGTTGCGAGGCATTCCCTGCCGGGTCAACCTGATCCGCTTTCATGCCATCCCCGACGTTCCGCTGCGCAGCAGCAGTCTCCGGCAGATGGAACTTTTCCGCGACCTGCTGAACGCCAAGGGCATCCTCAGCACCATCCGCACCTCCAGAGGCGAAGACATCCTGGCCGCCTGCGGCATGTTGGGGAAAAGGAGGGAGAGGTGAAATTACTCAGTAACGTGAAATAAATAACCTGTAATGGGTTGCTCTGTCCCGGCAGGACGGGTGATTATGCGGCGTGCCGTTTTCTACCAACAGTCCGTCCCTGGCCGGGACGGGCCATCGTGCGTGGCGGGCCGTTTTTCCCTGGCAGGCCCTCTTCCGGACACGACGGGGAAGTGTCTAATGGACATTTTGGGATAAAGTGCGACCATTTGGAATGCACCCGTTTTGGATACCTGTCAGATTTATGCTACGGTAATTCCGGAGAACTCCCCGGAAACGGAACGCAACGGATGAAATCTACTGAACAGTCGCCACGTGGTCGCCGTCGGCAAAACGGACCGTGATTTCATCTCCGGCAGACAGTCCGGAAGCGTGCTTGACGATTTTTCCGTTTTTCAGGATCAGCGTATAGCCCCACCGCAATGCGTAATCCGGCGAAACCATCTTCAGGAACTGACCCGCCAGATCCATTTCCCGGTTTTGAGCGGCTACACACGCCGTCCAGCCGTTCTGTAAAAATTGCCGTATCTCCGTCAGATCTGTCCGGTGCTTCATGATCAGCAACTGTGACGCCGGCAGGGCGCTTCGCAGGGCTTGCAACTGCGTCCGGTTCTGTTCGATCCGGTGCGTGGCCAGCGACGGGAAACGGGCGGCCAGCAGTTTCAGGTACGTCTGTTGAGCGGAAAGAACCTCCGTCACGCGGGAGCAGAGGCTCTGCTGCAGGCCGTTCAGCAGCCCCGCCTGTCCGTCCATCTGCCCGATCAGAAAGGCGGCCACGGCAGTCGGCGTTTTTAGCCGGGTATGTGCGATCATGTCGACGACGGAATCGTCGCGTTCGTGTCCGATGCCGGTGATGACAGGCAGGGGAAACTGTGCGCAATGGGCTGCCAGGAGGTAGGAATCGAAGCAGTTCAGGTCGGAAGCCGAACCGCCGCCGCGAATCAGGACGACCGCATCGAAACAGTCTGTATGCCGGCTGATCCGGTCCAGTGCGGCAATAACGGATTCTTCCGTCTTTTCGCCCTGCATGACGGCCGGAAATAATTTGATGTAAAACGGATAGCCGGCCGGGTTGTTCATCAGCTGGTTTTCGAAGTCGCCGTATCCGGCGGCTGTCGGCGAAGTGATCACGGCGATCCGTTGCGGCAGGACGGGGAACGGCAACTCCCTGTTCAGGTCAAAAATACCTTCTTCCTGCAGGCGGCGGATGATTTCCTGCCGTTTCCGTACCAGATCGCCCAGCGTGTAGGACGGCTCGATGTCGATCACATTCAGGCTGTATCCGTAGAGTTTGTGAAATGCGACCGTGACTTTCACCAGTACTTTCAGGCCGGAGACGAATGCCTGTCCGGTCTCTTTTTCAAAGTACGGTTTCAGCCGCTGAAATGTCCGCGCCCAGATTGCTCCGCGCGCTCTGGCAATGATCTGCCCGGAAAACACGTCCTTCTCGACAAATTCCAGGTAGCAGTGTCCCGCCGATCCCTGGAGGCGGACGTCGCTTGTCTCGGCCTGAATCCAGCAGGCGTCCGGGAAGGATTCGTCGATGGCCTGCGCCACCCGTTCGTTCAGCGTCGAAAGGGTAAGGGCCACGGACGTATCCGGATTACTGAACAGGTTCATTCAATTCGTGAATATAAGCTTCGTACATGTTCGGGATTCCGTATCCCCGTTCGGCGTCCGGATGTTCAGCCTGTGATGCCGTCCGGCGGATCAGCGCAATCAGTTCCTTGTTGTCGAGCCACGGCAGGGCCTGCCAGAGACAGGCAGACAGTCCGGCTACGATTGGTGTGGAAAAAGAGGTGCCGCTCGAGTAGCGCCTGTCTCCGTCGGCGTCAATCACGCATACGCCGGATCCCAGCGCAACCACGTCGGGCTTCACCCGGTAGTCGGCCGTGAAACCTTTCGAACTGAAGGAACTGAGCTGTTCGTCGCCGGCAACGGCGCCGACGGTCAGTATGTCGGGAGCGTCGGCGGGAAACGTGATTTTCTCCCATTCGTGTCGCCCTTCGTTACCGGCGCTGCAGAAGACCAGAATCCCCTTGTCGGCCGCAGTCTGTGCCACACGGGTGATGAAGGAGGTCCGTCCGTCAAGGTCGGAAGGCGCGTAGAGCGCGTTCTCCGTGTCAAAGAGGTAGTAGCCCAGCGAACTGGAGACGATGTCTATTCCCAGGCTGTCGGCATATTCTATGGCCGCCGCCCAGTAATCTTCCTCAATCGGAAACTCGGTGCGCGTGTCTTCACTTTTAATCAGGAGGTAGGAAGCTTCCGGTGCGGCGCCGATCATCACTCCGGGCAGGTTGGCGCCGAGGCAGGAAAGCACTTTCGTGCCATGGTCGTCCTCGCAGAATACATTGTGCCCGGGAAAGACGATGTTGTGTGTGCCCAGCAGCCGGAGCGAGGCAAATGCGCTGATGCGGTCAACATGCAGAAATCCGGCGTCGATGACGGCTATCCGCATCCCCTGCCCCTTCCGGCCGGCATCATGCAGGCGCATTCCGTTCAGCATGTTCAGCTGGGAGGCGCCGTAGCCGTATGTTTCCGCCGACTTGTCGCAATCGGGTGTCAGCAGGGACGTGTCGTCGCTGCACGCGGTTGCCGTCAGACGGTCGTTTCCCTGCCATACACACAGGACGGAGTCGACTACAGGCAACGCTTTCAGGCTCTCCACCAGCAAACTGTCGCCACTTTCCACCACGACCGAGGCGATCCACTTGCTTTGCGTCACCACCCGGACGCCCGTCGCGGTAATCAATTCAATGTGGGAAGGGGCGATCGGCACGTCGGAAAGTGAGATTTCCACATTTCGCTTCGTCCGCCGTTCAATGGCTTCCGCGGAAAGAAAGGTCTCCGGCGATGCTGTCGCCATTTCCGAAACACCCTTGTCTTTCAAATATAACCTGAAACAGTAACTTTCTCCCGCAACGGCCGGCATGGCCAGCCACAGCCATCCGCCCAGCCACAGGGCTGCACGCCCCAACCGGACATACATCCGCCAATTCCTTATTTTCATTTGCAATCTTTATAATTTCGCACAAAAGTAGTAAACCTCCCGCCTTTCCCGTATCGATTAAAAAGAATTAACAGGATATGTCCCTGCCATAACACCTGACAAATATCACTGTACACGGGCGCGCACTGTTCCATCCGCAGATTGAATGTCGACGGAAAGGGAAATTATGGACTTTAGCCGAGATATTTGCATATATACCCATCATCCAGAGGGGATGAACATCAATAGAAAAAATACAGTGAATATATCCTGACAGCCCGCAGGACATAGACATGCTCACAAATGTATCGCTTATGGGCTGACGGTTTCTGAGGGAGATTTCGGGACGAAATGATTAGCCGTCAATCACTCGCTAACGTACCGACCTCTGTTGAATCGGGCGGCGTTTGGCGGAACGGGATTTCGGCGGAGGGTCGAAATATGCGATATCGGGTAAGCTGCTGATTCGATTCGAAACCGATACCGGTGTTGACAAACGCGCCTTTGGTAATGCGGATGTACTGATCCGAATAAATTTTTTCTGCATTCTGATCCCAGTACATGAGCGAAGTCTCGAAGCGTTCGCCTTGCAGGTTCTCGACTTCCACGTTTCCGACCAGTTTCCAGAGTTTCTTTTTCGTAAAAAAATAGGCTGTGTCCGCATCAATGCGGGCTTCGGGTTGGAAGAGCGTGTCGAATTTTTCTACATGCACCTTCTCCGGGAAATACTGGTAAGGCTCCGATGCTTCTTCAAAAACCAGCCATTCTTTCGTCTCTATCCTGTAACGCGTCACCCCGGAATCGGAAATCAGCATGGAAACGTCTGTTGATCTCATGGTGTAGGTCTGTTCCCTGTCGAAGACGATGTCGACCATATCCTTTTTTTTTTGCTCGCAGGAGGCGAAGCATATCAAAAGAGACATAGCAATCGCTCCGGAGAGGATTGCTATGTGCTGTCTGTCTGTTTCGCGCGGCAAACGGGGCATTACGGTTCCCTTATTTTCTGACGACCGTGCGCTCGCCTATCCAGCCGCCGACCGTAATGGTTGCTCCATCCTTCAGGTCGGGGTGCATGAAGATTTCTTCCGTCGAGGGGAAATAGGAGCGGTATGTAGCAATCATCCGGTTGGCATCTTCGGCGCAGGCAGAGTCTACCTGACGGGCGCGCTCAAATTTGTCGACCGCGGCATAGTAGGCGGTTTTCCGGATGACCGGATCGTCCGAAACGCTGTTGGCCGTGGCGGCATACATGGTTCCGATCAGGAGATAGGGTTTGCAGAGCTTCGGGTTTGCCTCCAGCGCTTTCAGGCAGTTTTGCCTTGCTTTGGAATAATTCTTCTGCGTGTAGGCGATGTTGGCAATGATGAAGTGGATGTCGGCTTTGGTCTCGTCTTCCGTAGCCATGGCAATGGCTTCGGTGAAGTATTTTTCCGCCGGTTCGTACTCCTGCTTCTTGAATGACTGATTGCCCAGTCCGATGGCGGACTCTGCCGTCGGTGAAATCTGATGGGCATATCCGGCCGCGGTGAAATACAACTCGCTTTCCTGGCAACCGGCTCTGCGGAACAGCGTGATGGTTTCTTTCAGGAAGTTCAGGTCGTTCCTGTTTTCGCTGATCTTCCTGTCGTAAACGCTTTCCAGTGTGGCGCAATCTGCGGCTCCACTGTTGGCAAAGGCGGTTTCGATGCCCGATTTCAATGCTTCCAGCGTGGTTGTTTCCTTTTCGTCGCCGGCTGTCTTGGCGGCGGCTAACCGGGAGTCGAAGAGGGTCGAACATTTCAGGAAGTCTTCTATGTACTGTCCCTTGTGAGCGTCTGCATCCTTTTGCAGCAACTTGTAGGACGCAAACATATAAAGTGATATTCCCAGGGATTCCGTCTTTTCTCCGTATTCATCCAAAATTTCTTTCAGCCAGCCGTATACCAGTGTGGCATCCACCCCGTCTTCCCCTTTCAATCGGATATAGTCCTGTACTTTCCGTACCACGATCCAGTCCTTGCCATATTTCGGGTCATTCCCGAAATAGTTGATGCGCTTGTCATAGAGGGCCATCAAGTCGTCGACCAGCGCCGCCTGTTTGGCCGGGTCTTTTTCTCCCGAAATCTGCCAGTTGATGATTCGCACTCCGTACAGATACAGGTCTTTCGTTGCGCCCGGACATTCTTCATACGCTTCTTTCCAATACGGATAGGCATCCTGGAAATTGTTTGTCTTGGCATAAGGCGTGAACAAACTGATATTCGTTATGCAGCGAATGCTGTCTTCTCCGGAGCCATAAGGGGTTCCGTTATTTACCCCCTTCTGTGCGCCTGCACTCATTATTGTCGTCCACAAAACTGCGACGAACAAACATTTTTTTATTCTCATATCCCTTTAATATATTGAAGATTAATATTCTGTTTTTATTCCAATTTCAATTTGGCGAACCAGCGTTCGTTAAATGTATAGCTGATCGTTATCCGGAAATATTGTTCACTGATCAGCGCTTTTGTTCCGGGCACGATCTTGACATATTCGAGCGACGCGTTGATGAAGGAACGGTTATCCAGCATCGGGAAACCGGCGCCCACACATGCACCGTATTCGTTGTATCCGCTTCCCTTGAATTTCGCATACGAGTTGCTGTAGTGTACTCCGGCGCGATACCTGACCCGGTTCAGATACAGTCGCGTAAAGTTGTTCGGTATGTATTCTCCGCCGGCCGCCACTCTGATCCGGTCGTCAAATTCATTCGTCCGGTCGAAGAATTTTGCCTGCGACCAGGACTGGAAGGCGACATCCGCCGCCAGCATCAGTTTGTTGTCCTTCACATACGAGAGGCCGGCGCCCAGCGAGTGCGGAAGATCAAATCCTCTGTTCCAGGCCGTATCCGCCGTGATCATCTGGGTGAATGTCGAATTGAAGGAGACCAGGTCATACGAAGTGGTTTTCAACCTCATATAGGGTGAATAGGCTACTCCGAGCGTGAGGCGTTCCGTCTTGCTGACCGGATGCGTATACTGCAACCCGAAATCGTACTTCATGTTATGCACGTGGACCTGTTTCATTGTATATACGTCGCTGGCTGTGGCACTGATGCCCGACAGAGGCGTGATGCTTCTGTGATCAATACTTCCAAACATGTAACTGATATTTGCGCCTATGGAAAGACGTTTTTTCCATATATCCATAGACAAACCGGCATACACTTCGCTTATTCCGCCCGTACCGGAAAAGAGTTCGGGGTGCGTTACGCCGTTTTCACTCACTGCTCCGAAATCGTAACCCACGTGCGAATAAGGCAGTATGCCTGCACTCATGGCCAGGCGGTTCTTCCACACGGGAAACTGCATGGCAAAATATTCCAGATTGCCATTGATGTTTTTCTGTCTGTTGGTCCCATCGTTGTACCTTGAGAAATACATCGACGCTCCTGCGTCAAACAGAAAAGTCAATGAATCCATGCTCGAATAGGATGCCGGATTCATCGGATTGATCTGCCGCGAAGATCGCAAGCCGTAACCCACGCCGCCCATCGAACGCCCTGCACCGAATGAGCGGTCAGCCAACATTCCGTACCCGTAGCGCGTATAGGGGGAGTTGGTGCTGTTTTGCGCCACCAGCGCTACCTGAATCCCTACCAGCATTCCGAGAATGATCCCTATTCTATTGCTTTTCGACATTGTATTCTAATATTCTATTTAATCCGACTAATACTAAATTAATGGCTGCAAAGATGGAATTTTTCAGCCGTCTTTCAAAATAAAACGAATGGCCGCCGGTTAAAAAAACGAAAACATCCGGATATTTCTTCCGCGCTTCGTGAATGTAGCCATCCATTTCATATACAATTCCATTTACTACTCCCGCCTGGATAGCCGTCTCCGTAGAGGTTCCCATCCAGGGGATATGCTCCTGCTCCCCGACCAGCGGCAATTTTTCCGTAAACCGGTGAAGCGCCCGGAAACGGGTGGTCATCCCCGGCGAAATGTTTCCTCCGACATACGCGCCGGAAGCTTCCACAATTTCATACGTGATGGCCGTACCGGCGTCAATGATCAATAAATCCTTGTCCGGCTGCAGAAAATTCGCTCCCACCGCAACGGCAACCCGGTCGTTTCCCAGCGTCTCCGGCGTCAGATAGCGTACCTCTACCGGCAATTTCGCCCGACTGTCCAGCACAAGGAAATATGGCAACCGCGTCTTCAGCGCCTCCACCCATGCGCTGTCGGGTGTCGCTACCGAAGACAAAATACCGTTTTCCAGCGAATACTGTTCAAAAATCGGGAGAAGTTCAGACATACCAAATTTCCCGTATACAGCAGAAGTCAGCAGTTCCTTCCGGTCATACACCGCTACTTTTATCGCGGTATTTCCTTGTTCTATAATCAGATTCAAATCATCACTCCTCTAAAACACGCACAAAGTAAAGCAAAACCGACGAGAATCACACACAATTCATTCAAAAAAATGCTTTTTCTCCCCGGCCTTTAGCGAAGGACAATATCGCGAATCACCTCTGCGCCGGCATAGTCATTCAGTCGTTTGACAAGGCCCTCGCGATTCAACATCAATTCGTTTCGCAGCACCGATGAATTAACCGAGACGTAGAGTATCCCGTTTTTTACATACAGATTCCGTGTAGCATGCATCACCATGTTGCCCAGCACGGCTCCCCAGGCACGCCGGATACGGACTTCCTGTAACTTTTGCCTGATCAGCGGATGTTCGTCGTAGAAATGTTGCAGCAATTCCCCGATGTTCTCTGCGTTTGTCCGTCTCATATTTTTTCCTCCATCGGCACAACAGCGCCTCTATCTACTTTAAATAAGGTATAGTCTTGATTGATCGCAGCCAGTATGCGGTCAAGGTATTTACGATTGGTATCCGTGATAAAGATTTGTCCGAAACGGCTACCGCTCACCAGTTGAATGATCTGTTCCACACGCTCGGCGTCCAGTTTGTCGAAGATGTCGTCAAGCAGAAGGATGGGTTTGGTGTCGCCCTGCATGGCCAGCAGCGTGAATTGCGCCAGTTTGAGCGCAATAAGGAACGTCTTGTTCTGTCCCTGCGAACCGCTCTGGCGAATCAGTCGATTGTCGAGCGTCATTTCCATGTCATCCTTGTGGATGCCGGCCAGCGTATGCCCGATAAGGCTCTCCCGCTCCCGGTTCGCCGCCAGTATTTCCTCCAGTCGCCCCTCGCGAAGCCGGGAAAGATATTGCAGTCCGACTTTTTCGGCCGACTGGCAAACCGTCCGGTAATACTCGTTGAAAAGCGGGATAAAAGCAGTCACCAGGCGGTCACGCTTTTCAAAAATCACCTGCCCGTGCATCCCCAGCTGCATTTCCAATACTTCGTACAAGCCCCGATCGCAACTCTGGTTCCGGAGCATCGCGTTTCGTTGCGCCAGCGCTTTATTATACTGTATCAATGCATGTAAATAGGACTTGTCCTGCTGCGAAATCAGGAGGTCCAGCAGACGGCGGCGTTCTTCGCTCCCACCCCGGATCAGTTCCGAATCGGCCGGCGAAACAATGACTAACGGCAACAATCCGATGTGATCCGACAGTTTGTCATAGGCCTTTTGATTCCGTTTGAACTGCTTGCGCTGTCCTCGACGCAAAGCGCAGAAAACCTCCTCCCTGTTGTTGTCGAAATCGTATTCTCCCTGAAGTACGCACATGTCTTCCCCTTGGTGGACAAGCTGTCCTTCCGGTGTATACGTATGGCTTTTACAGAACGAAAGATAATAGACGGCATCCAGCAGGTTCGTCTTCCCCATCCCGTTATTCCCGAAAAAACAGTTCATCTTGGTCGAACAGTGAACTTCCGCCTGCAGGATATTCTTATAATTCAAAACAGACAGTTTGCTAAGTATCATATATTTGTATAAGTCTCAGGAGAAAAACAACCTGATTGATGACAGCACAAAAATAAAAAATATACTTTGATTATACGCTTATTCCCGCGAAAAAAACTAATTTTGCGCTCTGAATCAAGAACAATGAAAAATTAGAACAAGAACATCATAATATGGCAAACAAAAAAAAGGAAAATGAAAAGGAACTGGAAGTAGATGAAATCCTTTCTCGTTCAGAGCAATTTATCGAAAAAAACAAGAATCTGCTGCTCTATGGACTGGCGGCTGTAGCTGTTGTCGTCGGCCTCTTTCTGGCCTACCATTACGGATATGCCGTGCCGCGGTCAGAAAGGGCGGTACAGGCGATTTTCAGGGGAGAACAGTATTTTGAACGGGACTCTTTTGCGCTGGCTCTGAACGGGAATGGCCTCGATTACGAGGGTTTTGATGCGATCATAGACCAATACGGTTCCACAAAAGCCGGAAATCTGGCCAAAGCCTATGCCGGTATTTGCTATTACAAACTGGGTGACCCGCAAACGGCGATCAAACGGTTGAAGTCATTCAGCGGCAACGATACGCAGATAGCGCCGGCCATGATCGGTCTGATTGGCGACTGTCATGTAAGCATCGGCGAGGTGAAGGAAGCCATCAGTTATTTCGAAAAAGCCGCTTCGAAGGCAAACAACGAGATTCTCAGCCCGATATACCTCAAAAAAGCCGGCATTGCTTACGAAAGCCTGAATCGATACAGGGAGGCGATTGATACTTATACGGCTATCAAGGAGAAATACAACCGGTCGATGGAGGCAATGGACATAGACAAGTACATTACCCGCGCCGAAATCCTGTCAAAGAAATAAATCATGGCGACAGCTTATCAGCATTTGTCCGACTACAATTTCGACAGCGTACCCGACGCATCCTCCCTGCGCGTAGGGATTGTCGTGTCGGAATGGAATCAGGCAATCACCGAAAAATTGCTGGAAGGGGCGTGCAACACGCTGGAACGTCACGGAGTCAGCACGGGAGACATCCATGTCAAACGTGTGTCCGGCAGTTTTGAATTGACGTTTGGCGCACGGCAACTGGCCGAACATCGGGAATTGGATGTCGTGATCGCATTGGGTTGCGTGATTCGGGGAGACACGCCACATTTTGATTACGTCTGTTCCGGAGTCACACAGGGGCTTACTTCACTGAATCTGCAATACGATATCCCCTTTATTTTCGGCTTGTTAATGACCGATACGCCGCGCCAGGCGGAAGAACGCGCCGGCGGCCTCTACGGAAACAAAGGGGACGAAGCGGCGATCACCGCAATAAAAATGGCCGATTTCGTTTGCGGATTGAAAAAATAGGTGTATCTTTGCATCGCTTTTTGAAAGGGCAGTTACCAGAGTGGCCAAATGGGGCTGACTGTAACTCAGCTGGCTTACGCCTTCGGTGGTTCGAATCCATCACTGCCCACGGATGAATAGAGAAATAAAGTGATTCTTCATTCTCCCCCCGTTTAATTCACAAAGTATGCGGAAGTAGCTCAGTCGATAGAGCATTAGCCTTCCAAGCTGAGGGTCGCGGGTTTGAGCCCCGTCTTCCGCTCAAAATCCCAAACGCTTTAAATCA